>JANNKG010000031.1:0-1946 GCA_031396185.1 Burkholderiales bacterium
GCCGGTTCACGTCGGTGATCTCGTACTCGCCGCGCGCCGAGGGCTTGAGGGATGCGGCGATCTCGCACACGCGCGCGTCGTAGAAATACAGGCCCGTGACCGCATAGCGCGATTTCGGCGTCGCCGGCTTCTCCTCGATGCTCACCGCGCGGCCGTTGGCGTCGAACTCCACCACGCCATAGCGCTCGGGATCCTTCACCGGGTAGGCGAACACGGTGGCGCCCTTGCTCCCCGCCGCAGCCGCCTTCAGCGCGCCGGCCAGGTCGTGGCCGTGGAAGATGTTGTCGCCAAGGATGAGGCAGCTCGGCCCGCCCGCCACGAAGTCGCGCCCGACGACGAACGCCTGCGCGAGACCCTCGGGGCGCGGCTGCACCGCGTACGCGATCTCGATGCCCCACTCGCGGCCGTCGCCGAGGAGCTCGCGAAAGCGCGGGGTGTCCTGCGGAGTGGAGATCAGCAGGATCTCGCGGATCCCCGCGAGCATGAGCGTGGACAGCGGGTAGTACACCATCGGCTTGTCGTAGACCGGCAGCAGCTGCTTGGAGATCACCCGCGTGGCGGGATACAGCCGCGTGCCGGAGCCGCCTGCGAGGATGATGCCCTTGCGATTCACGCAACGCTCCTTGTTCCGTAATTGGTCTCGACCCACTCGCGGTAGGCGCCGCTCTTCACCTGCGCCACCCAGGCGGCGTTGCCGAGGTACCAGCGCACCGTCCTGGCGAGCCCCGTCTCGAAACTCTCGCGCGGCGCCCAGCCCATCTCGGCGTGGATCTTGCGCGCATCGATCGCGTAGCGGCGGTCGTGGCCCGGGCGGTCCTGCACGAACTGGATGAGGGAGCGGTACCCGCCCGCGCGGGGCCGCGCCTCGTCGAGCGCGTCGCAGATCGCGTGCACCACCTCGAGGTTGCGGCGCTCGGAGCCGCCGCCCACGTTGTAGGTCTCGCCCGGGCGCCCGCGCGCGAGCGCCACGCGGATCGCCTCGCAATGGTCGCCCACGTACAGCCAGTCGCGCACCTGGCGCCCGTCGCCGTAGACCGGAAGCGGCGCGCCCTCGAGCGCATTTGCGATCATCAGCGGGACCAGCTTTTCGGGGAACTGGAAAGGCCCGTAGTTGTTCGAGCAATTGGTCGTGACCGCCGGAAAGCCGTAGGTGTGATGGTAGGCGCGCACCAGGTGGTCCGAGCCCGCCTTCGAGGCGGAATAGGGGCTATTGGGTGCGTAGGGCGTGGTCTCGGAGAACGCGGGATCGGACTCGGATAGCGATCCGTACACTTCGTCGGTGGATACGTGCAGGAAGCGGAAGTCGCGCTTGGCATCGGGGCCCAGGCCCTCCCACCACGCGCGCGACGCCTCGAGCAGCTCGAAGGTCCCCACCATGTTGGTCTGCACGAAGGCCGCGGGGCCGTGGATCGAGCGGTCGACGTGGCTCTCGGCGGCGAAATGCACCTCCGCGCGCGGGCGGTGCGCGGCAAGGAGGCCTGCTACGAGCGCCTTGTCGGCGATGTCGCCGCGCACGAAATGGTGGCGCTCGTCGCGCGCCACCGATGCGAGGTTCGCGAGGTTGCCCGCATAGGTGAGCTTGTCCAGGTTCACCACCGCCTCGGCGGCGGGCGCGGCGAGCCAGTCGAGCACGAAATTCGAGCCGATGAAACCGGCTCCCCCCGTCACGAGGATCGTCATTCGGCCGCCTTCTCCAGCTCGATCAGCTTCAGGTACTTGTGGAACGAGTTGTTGCACCCGATCACGATGTGCGCGAAGCCGGGGCCGCCATCGAGGAAGCCCAGGCGCATCACGTAGAATTTCACGAAGCGCGCGAGCGGGCTCATGAGCAGGCGCCAGTAGCCCGCGCGCACCCCCTGGTTGAAGAGCGCCTCGGCGTGCAGCGTGGTGTAGCGGTTCTGCTTGCTCATGGAATGGCTCGGCTTCGGGCGCCAGAAGCAGCACGC
>JANNKG010000186.1:0-3550 GCA_031396185.1 Burkholderiales bacterium
TGAAGCTCGGCGTGCGCGACGAGATCGAGAACGCGCTCGCGTACTTCAACTACACCTTCATCGATGCGGTGCCCGCCATGGTCGCGGACGTGGAGGACTGCATCGCGGCACTTCCCGGCGAAGGCGCGCGCCCCTGCCTGCCGCCCCTCATCGGGGTGGGGAGCTGGGTGGGAGGTGACCGCGACGGCAACCCCTTCGTGACGGCCGAGATGCTCGAGGTGGCGTTCCGGCGCCAGAGCGAGATCATCTTCGACCACTACCTCGCGCAGGTGCACGCGCTCGGGGCGGAGCTGCCGTTGTCGGGCTTGCTCACGCGTTCCACCGCGGAGCTCGCCCAGCTTGCGGAGCAGTCGCCCGACCGCTCGCCCCATCGCCAGGACGAGCCGTATCGGCGCGCGCTCACCGGGATCTACGCGAGGCTCGCGGCGACCGCCGAGGCGTTCGGGTTGCGCCAACAGCATCGCAGCGCCGTGGGCAGCGCAGATCCTTACGCATCGGTGCGCGAATTTGCCGACGCCCTGGAGGTGATCGACGCGAGCCTGCGCTTCGGGGGCAGCGCGCTGCTCGCCGACGGGCGCCTGCGCCTTCTGCGACACGCCGTGCAGGCGTTCGGCTTCCACCTCGCCACGCTCGACCTTCGCCAGAACTCCGACGTGCACGAGGTGGTGATCGACGAGTTGCTGCGCGAGGCGGGGGTGGCCGACAACTATCGCGCGCTGCCGGAAGAGGAGCGTAGCCGCATCCTGCTGGCCGAGCTCGCTTCTCCGCGCGCGCTGCGATCGGCGTTCGCGAAGTATTCCGAGCTGGCCTTGGGCGAGCTCGCGATCTTCGAGACCGCGGCGGCGGTGCACCGGCGCCTCGGGCCCGAGGCGATTCGCCAATACGTGATCTCCAAGACCGATAGCGTGTCGGATCTCCTCGAAGTGGCCGTCCTCCTGAAGGAAGTCGGCCTGGTCACGCCCGGTGCCGCGCTCGCGTCGCGACTGCAGATCGTGCCGCTCTTCGAAACCATCGACGACCCGCGCCAGGCCCCAGCGACCATGCGCCGCTGGTTCGCGCTGCCGGCGGCGCGCGCGCTGGTGCATTCCCTGGGAGACACGCAGGAGGTGATGCTCGGCTATTCGGACAGCAACAAGGACGGCGGCTACACCACCTCCAACTGGGAGCTCTACAAGGCGGAGACCGCGCTGGTGGCGGTGTTCAAGGACGCGGGCGTGCGGCTGCGCTTCTTCCACGGCCGCGGCGGTACGGTCGGCCGCGGCGGCGGGCCGAGCTTCGACGCGATCCTCGCCCAGCCGCCGGGGAGCGTGCAGGGCGAGCTGCGCCTGACCGAGCAGGGCGAGGTGATCGCGAGCAAGTACGCCAACCGGGAAATTGGCCGCCGCAACCTCGAGGCGCTCTTCGCCGCGACGGTGCGCGCGACGCTCGACGAAGCGCCCCACGCCGGACACGAGGATTTCCACGCGGCGATGGAGGAACTCTCGCGCGATGCGATGGCGGCCTATCGCCACCTGGTGTACGAAACCGCGGGGTTCGTCGATTATTTCCGCGCGACCACTCCGATCATGGAGATCTCCGAGCTCAACATCGGCTCGCGCCCCGCGTCGCGCAAGAAGTCCCCGGCGATCGAGGACCTGCGCGCGATCCCCTGGGTGTTTTCGTGGGCGCAGTGCCGCGTGATGCTGCCCGGCTGGTACGGCTTCGGCGCGGCGGCGGCGGCGTTCGTCGCGCGCCGCGGCCCCGAGGGGCAGGAATTGCTCGCGCGCATGTGGCGCGAGTGGCCGTTCTTCCGGGCCATGCTCTCCAACCTCGACATGCTGCTCGCGAAAGCCGACCTGTCGGTCGCCGCGCGCTACAAGGAGCTGCTCGACGACGCCGCGCTCGCCGAGGCAGTCTTCGGGCGCATCCGCGGGGAGTTCGACTCGACCGTGCAGGCGCTCTTCGCGATCACCGGCAGCAGCGCCTTCCTCGCCTCCAACCCGGGTCTCGCCCGCTCGATCCGCAACCGCTTCCCCTACCTCGACCCGCTCAACCACCTGCAGCTCGAGCTCCTCAAGCGCTATCGTTCCGGCGGCGCCGAGGAGCGCGTGAAGAGCGGCATTCACCTTTCCATCAACGGCCTCGCCGCCGGCCTGAGAAACTCCGGCTAGCAATGAAAGGGTCAGACTCCTTTATCGATATCACGCGCCGCACCCTCGAGCACTATAACGAGGGCGCCACCGCTTTCTGGGAAGGCACGCGCGGCCACGATGTGACGCAGAACATCGCGACGCTGCTCAGGCACATCGAGGGCACGCCGCCTTTTACCATCCTCGACTTCGGCTGCGGGCCGGGCCGGGACCTGATGGCGTTCACGCAGCTGGGCCACGTTGCCATTGGCCTCGAGGGCGCCGCGCGCCTGGCCGAGATGGCGCGAGCGAACAGCGCCTGCGAAGTCTGGGAGCAGGACTTCCTCGCGCTCGAGCTGCCCGCGGCGCGCTTCGACGGCGTGTTCGCCAACGCCTCGCTCTTCCACGTTCCCGCCGAGGCGCTGCCGCGCGTCCTGGGCGAGCTCCGCGCGGCGCTCAAGCCTCGCGGCGTGCTCTTCAGCTCCAATCCCCGCGGGGACAACCAGGAGGGATGGAATCGCGGGCGCTATGGCGCGTACCACGACCTCGAAGCCTGGCGCGCCTTCACCCTCGCCGCCGGCTTTACCGAGCTCGAGCACTATTACCGGCCACCGGGCTTGCCGCGCGAGCAGCAGCCCTGGCTCGCCAGCGTCTGGCGCAGAGCCGGCTGATCCCTTTGGTGTTAAATTGGGGACGCCCAGTTTCGGCCACGAAAAAATTCCCCCAGGAGACCCCAATGAATGCCCTGAAGATTTCCCTTTCCGCGTTGGCAGTCGCCGGCGCGCTCATCGCCGGCCCGGCGTACGCCGGCAAGACCCTCGATGCGATCAAGAGTCGCGGCCAGCTCGTCTGCGGCGTGAACACCGGCCTGGCGGGTTTCTCCCAGGCCGACAGCCAGGGCGCCTGGACCGGGCTCGACGTCGACGTGTGCAAGGCCGTGGCCGCCGCCGTTCTCAACGATGCGAGCAAGATCAAGTACGTGCCGCTCACCGCGCAGCAACGCTTCACCGCGCTGCAGTCGGGCGAGATCGACCTCCTGTCGCGCAACACCACCTACACACTCACGCGCGACGCATCCCTGGGATTGCACTTCCTGCCGCCGACCTATTACGACGGCCAGGGCTTCATGGTGCCGGTCAAGTCGAAGGTGAAGAGCGCCAAGAGCATGAAGGGCGCGACGGTGTGCGTGCAATCGGGCACGACGACCGAGAAGAACCTCACCGACTACTCGCGCGCCAACAAGCTCGACCTGAAGCCGATCGTGTTCGAGAAGCAGGAAGCCGCGACCGGCGCGTATTTTTCCGGCCGCTGCAACGCGTTCACCACCGACGCCTCGGGCCTCGCCTCGATCCGCAACAAGGACGCGAAGGATCCGAAGGAGCACATCATCCTGCCTGAGCTGATTTCCAAGGAGCCGCTCGCCCCGGCGGTGCGCCGCGGCG
>JANNKG010000072.1:0-2410 GCA_031396185.1 Burkholderiales bacterium
TGTTGAGTTCCACCACGGGAACGCCCAGCTCCTTCAGGCGCCTGGCGCTCGCCTCCGAGCTCGGGACCGCGCCGTCGATGCGCGCCTTCCTCGCCGCGAGGGCCGCGATGAAGAAATTGACCGTGGAACCGGTGCCGACACCCACCATCATGTCGTCTTCCACGTAGGCCATCGCCGCCTCGGCGGCGGCCTTCTTGAGCGCGTCCTGGTCCATGAGCCGAACTATATACGCCTTGTTGGTATGCTTGACACGATGAAGAACGACTACCTGCGGATGATTCTCGCGGCGCGCGTGTACGACGTCGCCATCGAGAGCCCGCTCGAGCTCGCGCCCGCGATCTCGCGGCGCACCGGCAACCACATCCTGCTCAAGCGCGAGGACAAGCAGCCCGTGTTCTCGTTCAAGCTGCGCGGGGCCTACAACAAGATGGCGCACCTCACCGCCGCGCAACTCGCCCGTGGGGTGATCTGTGCCTCCGCCGGCAACCACGCCCAGGGCGTGGCGCTCGCGGCGCAGCGGCTCGGCACCCGCGCGTTGATCGTGATGCCGGTGACCACGCCCCGCATCAAGGTGTCGGCGGTCGCCGCGCGGGGCGCGAAGGTCCTGCTGCACGGCGACAGCTACCACGAGGCGTCGCTGCATGCCAAGACGCTCGCCCGCAAGCAGCGCCTGACCTTCGTGCATCCCTACGACGACCCGCTGGTGATCGCCGGGCAGGGCACCATCGGGCTCGAGATCCTGCGCCAGCATCCGCAGCCGATCGATGCGATCTTCGTGCCCGTCGGCGGGGGCGGGCTGATCGCCGGAATCGCCTCGTATGTGAAGCGGATCTCCCCGCGCACCCGGATCGTGGGAGTGGAACCGGTCGATTCCAATGCGATGCAGGCCTCGCTCAAGGCGGGGCGGCGAGTGACCCTCAAGCACGTGAATATCTTCGCCGACGGCGTGGCGGTGAAGCAGGTCGGCCGCGAAACCTTCCGTATCGCACGCGAGCTGGTCGACGAGATGGTGCTGGTGGACACCGACGAGATCTGCGCGGCGATCAAGGACATCTTCGAGGAGACGCGCACCGTGGTCGAGCCGGCGGGCGCGTTGGCGGTCGCGGGCCTGAAGCGATGGGTGGAGCGCCGGCGCGTCAAGGGCCGCGCACTCGTTGCGATTGCCTGCGGCGCCAACATGAACTTCGACCGGTTGCGCTTCGTGGCCGAGCGCGCCGAGCTGGGCGAGCATCGCGAGGCGGTCCTCGCGGTCACCATCCCCGAGCGTCCCGGCAGCTTCCGCGCGCTGTGCGCGCTGCTGGGCAAGCGCAGCGTCACCGAATTCAACTATCGCTACGCTCCCGGTCGCGAGGCCCACGTGTTTCTCGGCGTCTCGGTGTCGAGCCGCGAGGAAACCCGGCGCCTGGTCGCGCAGCTCGGGCGCCACGGCATGGGCGCGGTGGACCTCTCCGACAACGAGCTCGCGAAACTGCACGTACGCCACCTGGTGGGTGGGCGCACCGGCGAGGGGGAGGCTGAAATGCTCTACCGCTTCGAGTTTCCGGAGCGGCCGGGCGCGTTGATGAACTTCCTCAACGGCATGGGTTCGGGGTGGAACATCACGCTCTTCCACTACCGCAATCACGGCGCCGACGTGGGGCGCGTCCTGGTCGGCCTGCAGGTGCCGGCCCGCGAGCGCGGTGCCTTCCGGCGCTTCCTGAAGGACCTCGGCTACGACTACGCCGACGAGTCGCGCAATCCTGCGTTCCGGCTGTTCCTGAGGTGAGCTTCGAGGAGGCGATGGCCCTGGTGCGCGCCGCCCGTTTTCCCGAGGCCGAAGCACGGCTGCGCGGCCTGGTGGAGGCGTATCCCGCACCAGCCGAGGCGCTCGAGTTGCTCGGCGTGGCGATCAGCGCACAGGGACGCGAGGCCGAAGCGCTGCCGTGGTTCGGGCGCGCGCTGCAAAGCCGCCCGAAGCTCGCCTCGGCGCTGCACAATCGCGCTCGCGCCCTCTACGGCCTCGGCCGCCTCGCGGAGGCGCGCGCCGATCTCGAGTCGGCCCTCGCGTTGCAGCCCGACATGGTTCCGGCACTGACTCTCCTGGGCGGCGTGCTGGCGATGCAGCGGGATGTGGCGGGCGCGGAACGCAGTTACCGGCGCGCGCTCGAGCTGCGCCCCGATGCGGCGGAGCCGCACTACAATCTCGGCGTGTTCCTGCAGGGCGCGGGGCGCTCGGCGGAAGCGATCGCCGCCTACACGCAGGCGCTCGCGTTCAAGCCCTCGCACGTGGCGGCGCTCAACAACCTCGGCAACGCACTGCGTTCCGCGGGCCGGATGGACGAGGCCTTCGAGCAGTACGCGCTGGCGGTCCGCCACGATCCGCGCTTTGCCGACGCGCATTCCAACTGGGGGGCGGCGCTGCGCGAGGCAG
>JANNKG010000074.1:0-9607 GCA_031396185.1 Burkholderiales bacterium
CGTCGTGACGATGATCAGGACGCCGTCCTCGGAGAGCCGGCGGCGGTCCCGCAATGCCACGTCCCGGACGTCGCCGACGCCGAGGCCGTCGACGAAGGTGACGCCCGCCTCGATCCGGTCGACGATCCGCGGCGCCAAATCCTTGTCTTTCTGGGTGGCGGCCGCTGCGCTTTTCTTGACGGGTGATTTCTTGGTGGCCCCAGGGCCACTGACGATCTCCCGCGGATGGTTGACGCCATCCGATTGAAGCAGCTCATGCTCTAAATCCTTGTCTTTTTGAGCCGACGACGCAACTTTCTTCTTCGCAGGTGCCTTCTTGGCGGAGGCATTGGGTTCGTAAGATTGAGGTGTCTCGTGCGCGGACTCCTTCGCGGCGGCCTTGGTCTCGGTCGCTTGGGCAGTACTGCCGAGTGCAACCATGGCCAAACCGAAAATTGAGGCGACGACGTTTGCTTTGGACTTCGGGAAATCAAACATGGCGATTCTCCATAACGACTAGGTCGGGGACGCAGCCAACTGAGGCCGCAGACATTGGAACGGTGGCATCGCCCCTAGACTTTTTCACTTGGAAAGCGGCACAGCCGTTTAGTCACAATGCGCGCAAAGTCGAATCCAGCTTTGACCCATGTCAAGGCGATCGCACAGCTACGAAGCGTGTTCACCGGCTGCGCATGCGATAGATTACGAAAATGTAATCGGCCTGTCGGCGTGACGGGGATCGGTTTCCCGATCCCTCGCCTTCACGCCTGTTGAAAGTCCTCCGACTGCCCTAGCGCGGCCTGAGTGAGTGCCCGTCCGCGAAGAACGTCTCGTCGGCGGAAAACTTGGGCTTCGGCGTGTTGTGCGGGATTTTGTCGGTGTGCACGAGGCGCCCGCCCACGAAGTCATACCGATGTTGGCGCAGTTGCCAGCCGGCATCTCCCGCCTGGTACTCCCAGGTATCGTCTGCATTCGGGGCATTGCCGGTGCTGGCTCGCGTGTTCCACGTATCCAACCGTGTCAGTTTGCCGTCCACCTTTCCATATTCGGCGCCGTGGTAAGCGCTGCCCGACTCGTTGTTTACGGGGTGTGCCGAGTCCGTCGCAATCGCCGATCCACTTCCGATGAGGGCAGCTACTCCGATCGCCGTTGCCAGAGATCTCTTCAACATGATTCAGCCTCCTAATTTGATTCGCTGCCCGGTCGGGCTTGCGATCACGCTATCTGCACATGATGGAATCAGTCTGGCAGCGTGGCGCTTACGCAAAGCTGAAGCGCGGATTACGGTACTGCAGGATTCGCAGGCCGGCATCATTGAGGGGTAATGTGCCTCACTCGGCCCGGCGCTAGGCGAGAGGTGATCAGGGGCTATGTTCGCTGACGCACCGACGGCGCCAGGCAGCTTGGGTAGATTCGCACTCGTGGAACGGACCGATTGCTTAGATTGCATGTCCGTAATCTCCATGTAAGCAAGCGGTAACTGGTGCTCGAGTAGTGTGGATCCCACGCAAGTAAATCGGGCCTCGCCGAACTCCCGGTCTCCCAAACGAAAGGACTATGAAATGAAGCTTCTCAATACGATTGCAACCTCGATGTTTGCGGTATCGCTGATGGCTGCACCCGCGGTATTCGCGCAGGACAAGGGCAAGATGGTTCATATGGACGAGTTCATGAAGTCCTGCGACATGGATAAGGACGGGATGGTGTCCAAAGCCGAGATGATGAAGCACATGGAGAAGATGTTCGACAAGATGGACACCAAGAAGACCGGCAAGCTCGACAAGAACCAGACGGCAAATTTCTTGAAGCAGTTCACCGCACCTAGCGGCGCCTGATCGTTGACGGAACGGGCGGCTCGCGCCGCCCCTCTCCTCTCTGCGACATCCAGAGGGCAGCCGCAGGCAAGGTCAGCCATTGCAGGATCGGGGCGAGCCCCAGCCCCAAGAGGGGCTCGACGGGCATTGCCGGGAGGTAGACCCAGCGTCCCTCCCGCAGGGAAAACCACTCGAGCGCCAGTGCCTGCAGCGCCGCGAGAATCAAGTATGCGGCGAGCGGGCCGCCTACCGGGCGGTCCATCCATCGGCGTTCGCGAGCGGCCCACGACACCGCGGCGAATGCGAGCACGATCATGACGGCGTCTCCGGCGGCTGCCCGCAGGCATTGGGCCGTCGCCTCCCACCAGGGCTTGTCGAGCATGCCGACAAACCATCGGGCTTGAAGCATTTCCCAGGCGACGTTGAGCCAGAGCGCGTGCAACGCGATCGCGGCATGCGCCTTGAGCGAAGGATTGCGCGTCTTAATGTTTGTGGCCGTGATGAGAGTCCGGATAGTGGGGATGTTCGTGCGTCACGGGCTCGTGCGAATGCGGATGCACGTGGCGCCCACCCTGCTTCACGTGAGGCGGATGAGCGTGTTGATGGTGCTCATCGTGAGCGTGACTGTGCTCATGCTGGAGCGCGACATGGGAATGTCGATGGCCGTGGCGCTCGGTGAGGTGTAGCCACACTCCCCCCGCCATGAGGGCACCCGCCGTGGCTAGCTGCCAGGTCACGGGCTCGCCCAGCAGCGATAGCGCGATCAAGGCGCCGGCAAACGGCGCCGTGGAAAAGTAGGCGCCCGTCCGGGCCGTACCCAGCTCGCGTAGCGCGACCACGAAGAGTGCCAGGCTCACGCCGTAGCTGAGGAAGCCCAGGACGGCAGCGCCCCCAACGACACCCGCCGCCGGGAACTGCGCCCCGGCCACCAGTGCAAGCACGATGTTGGTGGCACCCGCGATGAGGCCTTTCGCCATCGCGATGAAGGTCGCGTCGTTCAGTGCCACCTTGCGGGTGAAATTATTGTCGAGCGCCCAGGCGAGGCACGCTCCCAGCACGGCGAGGCTGGGAAGAGCCGCGCCAAAGCTCGCTTCCCCCGGCCAGCTCAGGACCACGGCTCCCGCCACGATCAGCACCATGCCCAAGGCGATGCGGCGGTCGAAGTTCTCGCGGAACACGAACCACGCGATGAGCGCCGTGAAGACCCCTTCCGCATTGAGGAGCAGCGACGCGCCCGATGCCGGCATGTTGACGAGACCGAACATCAGCAGCGCCGGCCCCGCCACGCCGCCCGCCGCGATCGCAGCGCCGAGCCAGGCCCCGTCGCGGCGCGAGAGCGCAGTGGGTTGCGCCCGAGTAACGCGACGATAGAGAAAGAGCCCCACGCCCGAGCCCAGATAGAGCAGCCCTGCGAGGAGCCACGGCGTTGCCTCCTCGAGCAGGCGCTTTGCGAACGGGGTTCCGGCCCCGAAGAGCAGTGCCGCACCCAGCGCGGCGAGCACTCCCCGTTCGCGTAGCGCCACGACCATCGGTCACATCCTCTTCAATTCCGAATGGAAGCCGCTCGCCTTCAGCTTGATGACCACGGTCGCGGCGGTCGGATTCTGCCAGTACCAGCCGTGGGTGCCTGCAAACGGTGCCGTCAGCGTACCCGCACCCTTCGCGCCGGTGCCCTTGTCGAAGCTGAGGAACGCGCCTTGTGGCCCCGCGGCCGGCTCCCCATGAAAATCGAAATTGACGGCGGCGGCGCCCGCGTCCCATTCGTAGACGAGGGATTCGCCCTCACCCAGCACGGTCTTGTATTCGACCTCCCCTTTGGGAGGCAGTGTCACGACGATCGAATCGACGCGCAGGGGTCGCGTCGATGCCGCCGCGTAGCGGGCCGGGGCGGCGGTGCCTTTCGCGGCAGTCGGTACGGCAGGCGCAGGCAACTCGACGGCCTTCTCTGCTGCAACCTTCTGCTCGCCCATCTTGGTGAGTCCCAGGAGGCGCCCGGTTCCGGTCCAGTCGATCCCGTATTCCGCGGGCATCACCACCGTGACCAGTAACGCGGCCGCGATCACCATCGCCCACATCGCCGCTTTGCCAGGCGAGGCGTTGAACCCCTTGTCGCTGGGTCCAGTGCCGGGAGAAATGTCTGCGTCACGTTGCATGGATCCCTTTCAGGCCAAAGCGAAATAACCGGTGAGTTGGTAACCCGTCAGAAGAAAGCCGGCAACCATGAGCGCCGCGTTTGCGACATAGGCGTTGCGAGCGAAAGCCGGCGAGCGGCGCAGATACGCCATGGCGATCAGCATAAGTCCCAGCGCTAGCAGCTGTCCCACCTCGACCCCGACATTGAACGAGACGATGTTGGCGACGAGGCCCTGCGGGGAGAGCGAGAACTCCTGCAGCTTGGTCGCGAGCCCGAAGCCGTGGGCGAGACCGAAGAAGAGCACCGCCGCGCGCGCATCGGGCCTGAATCCGAACCAGCGCTCGAACGCATCGAGGTTATCGAGGGCTTTGTAGACCACCGAGAGACCGATGATGGCATCGACCAGATAGGGATTCGCGTGAACCCCGGCCAGCACGCCAAAGAGCAGCGTCACGCTGTGGCCCACGGCGAAGAGCGTCACGTACAGCGCCACGTCCCGCATCCGATAAAGGAAGAAGATCACGCCGAAGAGGAACAGCAGGTGATCGTAGCCGGTCACCATGTGCTTGGCGCCCAGGTAGATGAAGGACGCCACCTGGACTCCGGCCGAGCGCTCTACGAACCCCTTGTCGCCCTCGGCCACGCCGTGGCTCCACGCCAAGGCGTGAAAGGCGAAAAGCCCGAGGGCAAGCAGGATCCGCGAAAACGGCGAACGGTCTATTTCTGCCGCTCCGCGAGCAGTTTGAGGGTAGCGGACAGCGGGGCGGGCTCGGCGCCCGCTTTCCACAGCCAGCAATAATCCTGGTCGATTTTGACTTCCAGCGTTCCCTGGGCAGTCCGGATCCCATCGACTTTCGCGGGATACGAAACGTCGGAGCCCACGTGGTAGTGGATGTTGAAGGACGTATCCATCGCCGAAGAAAATGTCCACTCGACGCGCTGGCCCTTCTTGAGGGCGACGCAAAGCTCCTTGAACTTGCCCGGCGGGATTCGAAACTCCGACTTGTAGTCGCCCGCGGGACTCCAGGCGACCTCGACGAGGTGCTCCGTCGCGACCGCTGGATGGGCGATCAGCGCTCCAGCGGCCGCAACTAAGAAATTGCCGAACGATCGCATGCCTTATCCTCAGGCGACTGGCTATTTCTTTGCCGCCTCGATCTGCGTGATCGTGATATTACCTTCGATCTTCTCGGCGGCGAACATGATCTTGTCGCCTTCCTTCACCTTGTCGAGAAGAGCGGCATCCTTGACGCGGAAGACCATCGTCATCGGCGGCATCTCGAGGTTCTTGATCTCGCCGTGCTTCACGGTGACCTTGCGCTGCTCCTTGTCGACCTTGCGGACTTCGCCCTCGGCCATGGCACCCTGGCCTTGCGCGGCACCGGCTGGCATGGACTTCGAATGATCGTGCGCGTAGGCAGCGGGGGCGCCCATGACCAGGGCGGCGAATACAACTCCAAGAATTCGTTTCATGTCGATTGACCCTCTTCGGTGCGGTGGATTGACTAGGTTGCTTCGGTTACTTGGCGACGACCATGATCTTGCCCTTCATCCCCGCCTCGAAATGGCCCGGGATGAGACAGCCGAAGTGGTACTCGCCGGCCTTGGTGAATTGCCAGACGATTTCCTCCTTCTTGCCGGCGGCCACGTGCGCCATGTAGGGCTCTTCGTGCTCCATCGTCGGAAACTTGAGCATCAACGCGGCGTGCTCCTTCAATTCCTTTTCCGTGCCAATGACCATCTCGTGCATCTGCTTGCCGGAGTTCTTCACTACGAACTTGACCGTGTCTCCCGCATTCACCGTCAGGGTGTCCGGGGTGAAGCGCATCGTGTCGGCCATATCGACCTGGATGGTCTTGGTGACCTTCTTCGGGTCGCCTTCTCGGCCGAAGGCCTTTTCCTCGGTCGAGATCTTCTTGGCGCCCTTGGCGCCATGCGCTGCGGGCCCGTGGGCGAACGCCTGCGAGCCTCCGGCGGCCAGGGCCAGGACCGTCAGGGCACTCAAAAGATTTATCCTCATGGAACTCTCCTCGTTCATTGCGGGCGTGAATTCAGTGGCCGGAATGGCCGCCGGGCTTGCGCACAGTCATCTCAACGTTCTCGCCGGATTTCGGTTGAATGGCCGGCTTCGACGCGCGCGCCGGTTCGGCGAGCTGGCCCTTCCATTCGTAAGACGTCGTGCCGGCGGGCGCCTTGTACCAGCCCGGATCCTTGTAGTCGCCGGGCTTCAAGCCGGCGCGCACCTTGACCGTGGTGAACATGCCGCCCATCTCGATCGGGCCGTAGGGGCCTTGGCCGGTCATCATCGGAAGCGTGTTGTCCGGCAGCGGCATTTCCATCTCCCCCATGTCCGCCATGCCGCGCTCGCCCATGACCATGTACTCGGGCACGAGTGAGGTGATCTGCTTGGCGATCCCCCGATGATCCACGCCGATCATCGTCGGCAAGTCGTGACCCATCGCGTTCATGGTGTGATGCGACTTGTGGCAGTGGAACGCCCAGTCGCCCAGGTCGGTCGCGTCGAACTCGATCGCCCGCATCTGGCCGACGGCGACATCCACGGTGACCTCGGGCCAGCGCGATCCGGGCGGCGTCCAGCCCCCGTCCGTGCCGGTCACGACGAATTCGTGCCCGTGCAGGTGGATGGGATGGTTGGTCATCGTCAGGTTGCCGATGCGGATCCGCACGCGCTCGTTGTGCCCCACGACCAGGGAATCGATCCCCGGAAACACACGGCTGTTGAAGTTGAACAGGTTGAAGTTCAACATCGTACTGATTTTCGGCGTGGCACTTCCGGGATCGATGTCGTAGTTGTTGAGCAGGAACACGAAGTCGCGGTCGACCTTCATGAAGGCGGAATTTCGCGGATGCGTCACCCAGAAACCCATCATGCCCATCGCCATCTGCACCATCTCGTCGGCATGGGGGTGGTACATGAAAGTGCCCGGGCGCTTCGCATCGAATTCGTAGACGAACGTCTTGCCCACGGGGATCTGCGGCTGGTTCAACCCGCCGACCCCGTCCATTCCATTCGGCAACCGTTGCCCATGCCAATGGATCGAGGTGTGTTCCGGAAGGCGATTGGTCACGAAGATGCGCACGCGGTCGCCTTCGACCACTTCGATGGTGGGTCCCGGGCTCTGGCCGTTGTAGCCCCAGAGGCGCGCCTTCATCCCGGGGGCGAGCTCGCGAACCACCGGCTCGGCGACCAGGTGAAACTCCTTCACGCCGTTGGCCATCCGCCAGGGCAAGGTCCAGCCGTTGAGAGTGACCACGGGGTTATAGGGGCGGCCGGAGTTCGGCATGAGTGGCGGCTGCGTGTCGGGCGTGGCCATGCTCGGCGCCTCGGGAAGCGCGGCGAGTGAGGCGCGGCTGACCGCGGTGGCTGCCACGGCAACGCCCGCGCCGGTCAGAAAATCACGTCGTGAAGCCATGGTCCCTGCGACTCCTCGCTATCAATGGCCGCCGAGCCCCTCGGCCTGGGAGGCCGTGGCGCCCTGCATGGTTGCAATGGAAGGCTTGCCGATGAGCGCCATGTCGAGATCGGCGCGCGCTACCCAGAAATCGCGCAGCGCCTCGATGGAGCTGTTGACGCTGAGGATCTGCAATCTCGCATCGGCCAGGAGCTCGAACACCCCGATCAGCATGCCGTTGTAGCGCAGCAGGTTCTCGTCGGCGATGCGCTTTCGCAAGGGCACGATTTCGTCCCGGTAGTGCCGTGCAATGTCGTAGTTGGCCCGATATCCCCGATAGGCCTCGCGCACTTCCGAGCGCGCGTTCACCGCCGCCTGCGCCGCGCGGTTGAGCACTTGCGTGTAGATCGCCTCGGCCCGCGCGAGGCGCGTGGTCCCGAAATCGAAGATCGGCAGCTCGAAGCTGATCTCGTAGGTTTTCCGCGTCGCCATATCCCCGTCGTAACCCTTCTCACGCTCGCGCGCGATTCCGAACTCCAGGACATTCACGAACCGGGTGGCGCGGGTTAGCCCCAAGTTGCTCGCTTGGGCCTCTGCGTCCAGGCGGACCATGCGCAGGTCCAGGCGACGCTCCATTGCGCGTCCCTCGACGTCGGGAAGCTCATCCGCCGCATTCGGCAAGTCGGGAAGCCTCTCCGGGAGCTGGAAGGAGATGTCCTTGCCCCAGAGGCCCATCAGGCGAATCAGCTGCTCGCGCGCGGTCACGGCGGCCTTTTCCGCATGCGCAAGTCGCAGGGCCGCATCGGCATAGAACGCCTGCTCCCGCATCCGGCTCAGCTTGCTCCAGTTGCCCACCTGCTCCATCCGGCGCGCCAGCTCGGCGCTCGCTTCGGCAGCGGTGCGGACCTGGCGCATGTAGCGCAACGACTCTTCCGTGGCGACCGCGACGAAATAGGCCTTGCGCGTTTCCGATGCGAGTCGAAGGACTTCCAGCGCCACCTGGTTCTGCGTTCGCACGAAGCGGCGCTTCTCGACTTCGGTCGCAAGGGGAATCACCACCAGGGAAAAGACGTTGAAGCTCAGCGCCTGCTCGACGGAGGAGGCGGAGTCGAGCCCCCCACGCGAGCGCGAAAAGGTGAAGTGGGGGTTCGGAAGCCTGCCCGCCTGCACGCGATCGGCCTCGGCGATTCCCAGCTCCTGGAGCGACGCCTGGATGCCCTGGTTGTTCAGGAGCGCGATTTGCGCGGCGTCTTCGACACCGAGGGGGTTCTTGAGAAGCTCGGCAACCCGTCCCGCGAGGGCGTCCTGCTCACCCGGGGTGCGGGCGATAAGGACCTCCTTGCCGGCATTCTCCCTGACCATTTGCTGCACCGCGTCGAGCCCGCCGTCCTTTGAGAAGGTGGCGCAACCCGACAGCAACAGCACGGCGGCGGCGAGAATTCCCGCGCGGGGCAGCGGTGCCGCCCGCTGGATTCGTTGCACGATCTTCACCTACTTGGTCTTGTGGCCAGCGTGCCCGCCAGCTGCCGGGGGGCCTGGCGGTTGCGAGGTCTTGGAAGGCTCGCCGGCGGCAGCGGGCGCTACCGGGGCATCGGGAACCTTGCCGCCTGCAAAGGCCTTCCAGCCTCCGAGCTGGTGGACGAGGTCGTTCGCTTCTCGCCACGACGCGACCGGTTGATCCTCGAACTTGCGGTATCCCTTGAACGCGGATTCGTACGCCACCGCTGGCGCATCGATTGGTTTCCCGACGAGCGAATCCGGGCTTGGCCTTGCCTGTCCCTGCGCGACGGGTATCACGGCCATCGAGGCGATGGCGAGGGCAAGAGAGATCCGGTTCATCAAGAGTAAAGGCTCCACAAGGGTGTTAGGAAAGAGTAGCGGCGCATGGCCTTCGTTCCCATTACGGACAGATTACAAAGTTGTTATCTTGACGTCAGGCCGATTTGCTTGGGGTAGGCTCGATTCCCTGGGAGGTGCGACAGGATGCGATTGTTGCTGGCCGAAGACGAGGCTCATGCGGGCCAATACCTGGTCAAGGGACTGGAGGAAAACGGATTTGTGGTCGACTGGGTACGAAGCGGCGTGGACGCGGTTCACCACGCCAAGACTTCGCCTTACGAGTTGATCATCCTCGACGTAGGCCTCCCCGACATGGCGCTGGATTCGGCGGATCTGGCACACTGACCAACCGGCCGACGGGGAAGACGGTGTTCTCGCTGGTGACGGGAGTGCAGAACGGGGTCGAGGGGAGCCTGGGGCAGGATAGC
>JANNKG010000088.1:0-3847 GCA_031396185.1 Burkholderiales bacterium
GGTCGTGAAGACCCACAGGCCAGTCCAGGTGGGCCCGGGCGGGTTCTGGCGGAAGTGCGCCACGCGCTTCAGGTACATCTTGTAGAGCTTGTTTTCGGGCGCCGCGTAGGAGAGCTGCTTCAATAAAGTCTCGGTGTCGTCCCAGCGTTGCTTGCGGTAGTGCTCGAGCGCCTTGTGAAAGCGGTCGACCTCCTGCAGTTGCGACTCACCCACCTCGCCCACCTTGCCGATCGGCTCGAAGATGCCGAGGCCTTCCTGGCGCCCCTTCACCACCACCTTGTCGACCTCGCGGTAGACGAAGCCCTGCGCGGTCTTCACCAGGTCCTCGGTCACCAGGATCGCTACGCCGTACTCCTTGGTGAGACCCTCGAGGCGCGAGGCGATATTCACCTTGTCGCCCAGGACCGTATAGGCGCGGCGGAACTTCGAGCCCATGTCGCCCACGTTCATCGCGCCGCAGTTCAGGCCCACGCCGATGTGGAGCGCGGGCCATCCCTTCTTCGCAAAATCCGCGTCGAGCACGCGGATGCGCTTCTGCATCGCAAGCGCGGCCTGCACGCCGTGGATCGCGTGCTCGGAATCGTTCACCGGCGCGCCCCAGAACGCCATGATCGCGTCGCCGATGTACTTGTCGATGGTGCCGCGGGTGCCCTGGATCACCTCGGTCATCTCGGTCAGGTACGCGTTCATCATGTCGCGCAGGCCCTCGGGTGTCAGGCCTTCGGAAATGGAGGTGAAGTCGCGCACGTCCGAGAAGAGCACCGTCATCTCGCGGCTCTCGCCGCGCATCGAGTATTCCTCCGGGTTCTTCGACATCTCCGCCACCAGCTCCTTGGGAACGTAGGTGCCGAAGAGGCCGCTCATCAGGCGGCGCGTGCGGGTTTCCATGAAAAAGCCCCACGCCATGTTGAGCAGGTACAGCAGCGCCAGCATCGCGACGGGTGCGGCGATGTTGAGCACGTAGTGCTGGAACCGCCACGCGTACAGGTTGATCGCCACCAGGACGAGGAAAACCAGGAACACCGACGCGGTCGAGGTGAGCGCCGACAGCCGCGGCAGCAGCAGCGCGAACGGCACGCCAATCAGCAGGACGGTGAGCACCGAGATCGCCAGCACCATGTCCGGCTTGTGCATGATCGACTGGTCGAGGAAGCCGCTCACCAGGTTGGCGTGCACCTCGACCCCGGGGAAATCTTCGCGCACCGGGGTGGAACGCAGGTCCAGCAGTCCCTGGGCGGAGGTACCCACGATCACGATCTTGTCGCGCAGCTGGTCGAGGGGAAGGGTGCCGCGCATCACGTCGGTGGCGCTCACATACCGATAGACCCCCACCGCCCCGCGGTACGGCACGAGTGCGCTCATGCGCTCGTCGAGCGGGATGGAAAGGTTGCCGACCTGAACCGAAGAGATGGAGGCGAGGTTGCCGTAAGCCGGTGGAGCGACGCTGATACGTGCCGGAACGTTGCCCAGGAAGGTGCGCACCATCGCGAAGGACAGCGCCTCGTAGTATCCCTCGCCATACTTCATGAAGAGCGGCACGCGGCGCGTGACGCCGTCGAAGTCGAGCGACGGGTAGAGGTGGCCGGCGGCGGAAGCCTGCTTCTGCAGGCTCTCGATGTTGCCGCTGTAGCCCGTGGCGAGGTTGTGCTGGAATTCCCACTCCGGCTTGCCGATGGATTTCTCCATGAAGGTCGGCAGCGGCAACACGCCCGACTTGTCGGTCTTGCCCCCCAGGAAGAAGCCGAGGACCACGGGGTGCCGGCCGACCTCGTCGGCAAAGATCTGGTTGTAGTCGAGGTCGCGGCGCGCCTTATTCAGGAATGCCTGGTAGTCGGGCAGGTCCTTCAGCTCGTTCTTGGCGAGCGCCTCCAGGCTGTCCAGGCCCGAGCTGGTGTCGGGCTCGGCAAAGGCAACGTCGAAGCCCACGACCTTCACCTTGTAGGCATCGAAGAGCTGGCGGACCATCAGCGCCACCTTGTTGCGGCTCCACGGCCAGCGGCCCTCGGCGTTCAGGCTTTTCTCGTCGATGTCGAGGATCACCACCCGGGGATCGAGCGTGTTCGGCATGAACAGGCGCAGCCGCGCGTCGTAGGCCCAGAGCTCGAGCTGCTGGACGAATCGCAGCTGGTACCACTCGGCCTCGTGGAACAGGAGCGCGGTCACGATGGCGAGGCTCGCGCCCACGCGGATCAGGGTGTTCAGGCTGAACTTCGGGTTCCAGCGCGCGCTGAGTTTCACGGCTTTGTCGTCGTCTCGGAGGTGGGGGCAGCCGGTGCCCCCGAATCATACCGGGGAGCGGCGGCGACGGGGGGCGCGAGCCACCGCTCGTCGATCTCGGGAATCGGGCCGGAGCTCGTCCTCACCGCCTCGATGACCTGGGCCAGGCCCACGGCGTCGCGCGAGAGGTCGAACCAGAGGGAAAATTCCTCGCCTGCGCGAGGCCAATGCGCGCGGCTGTGGTGGGCGCCGACGGCTTCCACGCGCAGTTCGCCCGGCGCGCGGCGCAGGCGCTCGAGGTCAGCGCGCCTTCGAAGCATGCGAGGCGGATCGGATGGCAGGAAGGTGGCCAGGCCCTGCTGGAACTCGGGATAGAGCGCATCGACGGTCGCCTGCGCCTGCAAGCGTCGCTCGGCGCCCGATCCCCCGAAGGACACCTCGCCCACATGCATCACGAATACGTCACCGGCGAGCACATTGCGCAAGCCCGCGCGCGCCGCCCGCATGCAGAAATCCACCTCCTCGCCGTAGCCCGCGCCGTAGCGCCCGACGTCGAAGAGGCCGACGCGATCGAGCGCCCGGCGGGTGATCGCCATGCAGAAGCCGACAGCGGTGGGAATATCCACGCGCCGTCCCGCGTTGGCCGATGCGAAGGCTGCGTCAAGGCTCGCCGTGGTCTCATCCGCACCCAAGGGGTTCGCCGCAAGGGTGCGCGGGTAGCTGCAGATGGTGGCGTTGTTCGAGAAGGGCGTGGCGGTGGCGATCGACGCATCCGCGGTGAAGTGGGCGAAGAGGCGGTCCAGCCAGCCCCCGGCCACCTCGGTATCGCTGTTGAGGAGCACCACGTCGCGCCCCGGATGCAGGCGCATGCCCTCGTTCACGCTCGCGACGAACCCGCGGTTGTCGGTGTGGGCGATGAGGGTGATGCGCTGCTGCGCGGCGAGGGCGCGAAGCCAGGCGGAAATCGCCGGCTCGGGACTGGCGTCGTCGACGACGACGATTTCAAAGCGCCGCTTTGCCGTGGCCGAAAGCACGCTTTCCAGGCAGGTGCGGGTCTCGGCCTCGCCGCGATATACGGGTACGACGATGTCGAGGATCTCGGGCACGCGGGAATTATTGCATTGTCCGGTAAAATTGCCGGCCATGAAGCCACCCGACACCCGCGCGCAGCCAGTCCAGCTGCACGTGATCCACGACCTGGGCGGAGGCAGTGCGAAGTGGTTGCAGGACTTCGCCGCGGCCGATGCCGAGCGGGTCAACCTCGTCCTGCGCTCGTTCACCCACGACCGCGCGGCGGGAGGCGGCATTGCGCTCTTCGCCACGCCCGCCGACGAGCAACCGCTCCGGGCGTGGACCTTCGCGAGCCCGATCGTGGCCACCGTCGTGGACCACCCCGAGTACCGGCGCGCGCTCGACGAGATCGTCCGTGAAGAGCGCGTCGACGTGGTCCTGGTGTCGTCGCTCATCGGGCACTCGCTCGAGGTCCTGGAAACGGGGCTGCCGACCCTGGTCGTGAACCACGACTATTTCCCCTATTGCCCCGCGATCAACATCCACTTCAACGGCGTCTGCCGCGACTGCGACGGCCGGCGCATCGAGGAGTGCCACGCGGGCAACCCGCGTTTCAACC
>JANNKG010000095.1:0-16663 GCA_031396185.1 Burkholderiales bacterium
GAAGATCGCGCGCTCCAAGGAGCGCCTGCAGCGCACCGGCTATTTCTCCGAGGTGAACGTCGAGACCCCCGCGGTGCCGGGCACTTCCGACCAGGTCGACATCAACGTGAACGTGACCGAGCGCAACACTGGAACGCTCAACTTCGGCGTCGGCTACTCCGCCGCCGAGAAGCTCACGGTGCAGGCTTCGGTGTCGCAGTCCAACATCCTCGGCACCGGCAACATGCTCGCCTTCCAGGTGAACAACGGCTCGGTCAACAAGGTGTACTCGTTCACCTACGTGAACCCGTACTGGACCGCCGACGGCATCTCGCGCGGCTTCGATTTCTTCCGCCGTGACGTCAATACCTCGAGCCTTTCGATCGCTTCGTACAACACCTACTCCACGGGCGTTGGGATCCGCTTCGGCATCCCGGTGACCGAGTACCAGGCGGTGAACATCGGCTTCACCGGCGAGCGCACCAAGCTCCAGGTGGATCTATCCGCGCCGCAGCGCTACCGCGACTTCATCGCGGAATTCGGCGAGAAGAGCGACACGCTGCGCTCCAACATCTCGTTCTCTCGCGACACGCGCGACAGCCTCACCTGGCCCACGCGCGGGTGGCTTAACGAGATCGCCTTCGAGGTCGGCATCCAGCCCGGCGACCTCACCTATCACCGCACCACGTTCCAGAGCCAGTGGTTCTACACGCTCGAGCGCTTCTCCTGGCTCACCTTCATGCTGAATGGCGAAGTCGGCTACGCCGACGGCTACCGCGGCAAGCCGCTGCCGTTCTTCAAGAATTTCTACGCCGGCGGCGTGGGTTCGGTGCGCGGCTTCGAGACCGCCACGCTCGGCCCGCGTGATACCAATGGCGACGTCCTCGGCGGCGACCGCCGCTTCATCGGCAACTTCGAGCTGCTGTTCCCGATGCCCGGCTACAAGGAGAAGAACGTCCGCCTGGCGCTCTTCACCGACGTGGGCAATGTCTGGGGGGCGGGCGACAAGATCAAGGCGGGCGACCTGCGCGTGGGCGCGGGGCTCGCCATCAGCTGGGATTCGCCGGTCGGGCCGCTGCGATTCTCGTTCGGCGCTCCGATCGTCAAGAAGGATGGGGACAAGATCGAGCGCTTCCAGTTTCAATTGGGCAAGATTTTCTGATGCGCATGAAGAAAACCCTCTTTGCAGTGGCCCTGGCGGCGGTCGCGGGGCTGGCGAGCGCGGCCGAGATGAAGATCGGCTTCGTGAACACCGAGCGGGTGTTCCGCGAGGCCGCGCCCGCCAAGCGCGCGCAGCAGAAGCTCGAGCGCGAGTTCTCGGCGCGCAATGGCGAGCTCAGCAAGATCGAGAAGCAGGGTCGCGACCTGCAGACCGAGCTGGAGCGCGAGAACGTGACGATGCCGGAGACGGCGCGCCGCGAGAAGGAGCGCCAGCTCGCCGACATCAGCCGCAACTTCCAGCGCATCCAGCGCGAGATCCGCGAGGACCTGAACCTGCGCCGCAACGAGGAGCTTGCGAGCGTGCAGGAGCGCGCCACCCGGGTGATCAACCAGATCGCCGAGCAGGAGAAGTTCGACCTCGTGATCCAGGAGGCGGTGTTCGCGAGCGGGCGCATCGACATCACCGAGAAGGTCATCAAAGCCCTCGCCGACAAGTGAGCCATGGGGACAGACCCGGGGCTCACGCTGGCCGAAATCGTCGCGCGGCTGGGCGGTGAAGCGGTGGGCGAGACGGCGGTGCCGCTAACCGGCGTCGCTACCCTCGACTCGGCCGGCCCCGCCCAGATCACCTTCCTCACCAATTCCCGGTACCGCTCGCGGCTCGCCGCCACGCGCGCCGGCGCCGTGATCCTGGCTCCCGGCGACCGCGACGTTGCCTCCATCCCGCGCATCATCACCGACAACCCGTACGCGTATTACGCGCGCACCGTGGCGCTCTTCCATCCGGCGCGCGCGGCCGTGCCCGGGATCCATTCCACCGCCCAGGTGGACGGCAGCGCACGGGTGGCCGCCGGGGTCGAGATCGGCGCCTTCGCGGTGATCGGGCCGGGATGCGTGCTCGGCGAGGGCGCCGTGATCGGCAGCCACTCGGTGCTGGGCGAGGGCGTGAGCGTGGGCGCCGGCACGCGCCTCTACCCGCGGGTCACCGTCTACGACCGTTGCAGCGTGGGCGCGCGCTGCATCCTGCACTCCGGCGCGGTGATCGGCGCGGACGGCTTCGGCATGGCGCGCGATGCGGGGCGGTGGATCAAGATCGCGCAGGTGGGCGCGGTGCGCATCGGCAACGACGTCGAGGTCGGCGCCAATACGACCATCGACCGTGGGGCGCTCGACGACACCGTCGTGGGCGATGGCGTGAAGCTCGACAACCAGATCCAGATCGGCCACAACTGCGTGATCGGCGCGCACACCGTGATCGCGGGGTGCTGCGGCATCGCGGGCAGCGTCAACATCGGGCGCGACTGCCTGATCGGCGGCGGCGTCGGAATCATCGGCCACCTGTCGGTCTGCGACGGCGTCACCATTTCCGGCTACAGCTTCGTGACCAAGTCGATCACGCGGCCGGGAACCTACACATCCGGCACGCCGGCCATGCCACACGGCGAGTGGTTGAGGAACGCCGCGCACCTGCGGCACCTCGACGAGATCGTGCGGCGCATTCCGAAGAAGAACGCGGGAGATGACCGTGACTGAAATGACGATCGAAGAGATCAAGGAATACCTTCCCCACCGATTTCCGTTCCTGCTCATCGACCGCGTGTTGTCCTTCGAGAAGGACAAGCGCATCGTGGCGCTGAAGAACGTGTCGGCCAACGAGCCGTTCTTTCCCGGCCATTTCCCGCATTTCGCGGTGATGCCGGGCGTGCTGATCGTGGAGGCGATGGCGCAGGCGGCGGCAATCCTTTCGCTGAAGAGCAACGGCCACAAGAACGACGGCAAGTGGGTCTACTACTTTGTCGGCATCGATGGCGCCCGGTTCAAGAAACCCGTGACTCCGGGCGACCAGCTGGTGCTCGAAGTCGACGCTGGGCGCAGCGGCCGCGGGATCGCCAAGTTCACCGCCGTGGCCAAGGTTGGCGGCGCGGTGGTCGCCGAAGCCGGGCTCCTCTGCGCGTTAAGAGAGCTGTGAGTGACGCGACCCAAAGGCAGGGAACGCCGATTGCCGCCGATACCACGCCGATTGCCGCAGATAAAGGCTGGAGAATCTCGGGAGTTATCCATCGCAGCCCCGACAACCCACTCATTTGTCGCGTGTTCGGGCAATGTATCGGCGGCAATCGGCGTTCCCCGGTTTTCTGACCCGTGAGCCACTCCATCCACTCAACCGCGATTGTTGCCAAGAGCGCGAAGCTCGGCGCGAATGTGAGCGTGGGCCCGTACACCGTGATCGATGGCGACGTCGAGGTGGGCGAGGGCACCACCATCGGCGCGCACAACGTGATCACCGGCCACACCAAGATCGGCCGCGACAACCGCGTCTTCCATTTCTGCTCGATCGGGGAGGCCAACCAGGACAAGAAGTACAAGGGCGAGCCCACGCGGGTGGAGATCGGAGACCGCAACACGATCCGCGAGTACTGCTCGATCAATCGCGGCACCGTCCAGGATGCCGGTGTGACGCGCGTGGCCGACGACAACTGGATCATGGCGTACGTCCATATCGCCCATGACTGCCAAGTGGGAAGCAATACCGTTTTTGCCAACAACGCCACCCTCGCCGGGCACGTGCAGATCGGCGACTGGACGATCCTCGGCGGCTTCGTCGGCGTGCACCAGTTCGTGAAAGTCGGCGCCCACGTGATGGCTGGAATCTCGAGCGTGATCACCCAGGACGTGCCGCCCTTCCTGGTCATCGCGGGCCAGCCGTGCGCGCCCCATGGCATCAATTCGGAGGGATTGAAGCGCCGCGGCTTCTCCCCGCAAGCGATCGCGGCGCTGAAGCGCGCCTACAAGACCGTATACCGGTCGGGCCTCACCCTCGCCGACGCCAAGCGGGAGCTCGGCGAGCAGGCCGCCGGGAACGACGAGGTCCGGTCGCTGCTCGCGTTCCTCGAGGCATCCACGCGCGGCATCCTGCGGTGAATCGGACGCAACGCGGCCCGACCATCGCCATCGTCGCCGGCGAGGCCTCCGGCGACCTGCTGGGGGCGGCGCTCATCCGCGCCCTCAAGTCGCGCTGGCCGGAACTTCAGTTCCACGGCATCGCCGGTCCGAAGATGGTCGCCGAAGGCGCGCGCAGCCTGTATCCGATGGAAACGCTCGCGGTGCGCGGCTACGTCGAGGTCTTCAAGAGCCTGCGCGAGATCCTCGCCATCCGCCGCGGCCTCGCGCGCGCGCTGCTCGAATCCCCGCCGGACCTCTTCATCGGCATCGACGCGCCCGACTTCAACCTCGGCCTCGAGGCGAGGCTCAAGGCCGCGGGAATTCCGACGGTCCACTACGTGAGCCCTTCGGTGTGGGCGTGGCGATCCGAGCGCATCCGCTCCATCGGCCGTTCGGTGGACCGGATGCTGGTGCTGTTTCCGTTCGAGGAGCCGCTCTACGAAAAGGCCGGCATTCCGGTGAGCTACGTGGGCCACCCGCTCGCCGACGAGATGCCGATGCATCCCGATCGAGGCGAAGCGCGCGCGCAGCTGCGCCTGGGCCAGGCGAGCGTGCCGGTGGCGCTGCTTCCCGGCAGCCGCATGAGCGAGCTCGAGATGCACGCCGACCTGCTGATCGACACCGCCACCGAGCTCGCGGCGAGACGCCCGGAGCTGCGATTTTTCGTGCCGCTCGCCACTCGCGAATCGCGCGACTACTTCGAGACGCGCCTCTATGCGAAGGAGGCGCAGGGACTGCCCCTGGAGATGCTCTTCGGCCACGCGCGCCTCGCCCTCCAGGCCGCCGAGGCCGCCATCGTGGCGAGCGGCACGGCGACGCTCGAGGCGGCACTCGCGCGCTGTCCTATGGTGATCACCTATCGCCTGAACGCGCTCACCTACCGCATGGTGATGCGAAAGCGCATCCAGCCCTACGTGGGCCTGCCCAACATCCTCGCCGGCGAGTTCATCGTGCCCGAGCTCTTGCAGGCGGACGCAACCCCTGCCAATCTGGCGCAGGCCCTGGGCAATTGGCTCGACAACAAGGCTGCGCGCGATGGCCTGAGCGAGCGTTTCGCGCGGCTGCATGCGAGCCTCGCCTGCGGCCATGAGGAGCGTGTCGTCCAGGCGCTCGCGCCGTATCTTTCGAAAGTCCTGCCCGAAGACCATGACAGCGCGATACCAGAAGCCGACCGAGCGCACGCTGCTCTGTGGCGTTGACGAGGCGGGTCGCGGCCCGCTGGCGGGCAGCGTCTATGCCGCCGCGGTGGTCCTCGATCCCGCGCGCACCCGCATCAACGGCCTGGTGGACTCCAAGCTCCTCACCTGCGAGGAGCGCGAGAAGCTCTCGGCGCGCATAAAGGCGCGCGCGCTCGCCTGGGCGATCGCCTCGGCGAGTGTCGAGGAGATCGACAGCATCAACATCCTGCGGGCGAGCCTGCTGGCGATGAAGCGCGCGATCGAGGCGCTCGGAATGGAGCCCGACGAGGTCTGCGTGGACGGCAACATGCTGCCGACGATCGCGCTCAAATGCCGCGCGATCGGCGGAGGCGACCAGTTGGTGGCCGCGATCTCGGCGGCGTCGATCCTCGCCAAGGTGGCGCGCGATGCCGAGATGTGCCAGATGGACCAGCAATACCCGGGTTACGGCTTCGCCAGCCACAAGGGCTACTGCACGCGAGAGCACCTCGAGGCGCTGCGGCGCATCGGCCCCTGCGCGATCCATCGCCGGAGCTTCGAGCCGGTGCATATCCTGCTGCAGCCGGCGTTTCCGTTCTGATGAAAGCCGTCGCCTCGCGCGACAACCCGGCCTTCAAGGCGATGCTGCGACTGAGCTCGAACGCTCGCGAGCGCCGCAAGGCCGGCCTCGCGGTCCTCGACGGCGCCCACCTGCTCGCCGCATTCCTCGACTCCGGCTCCACGCCCGAGGACGTGATGGTGAGCCGCGCGGGCCTGGACGATCCCGAAGTGGCCGGGCTGGTAAAGCGCTCGGCGCCGGCGCGAGTCACATTGCTCGCCGATGCGCTCTTCAATGCGCTGTCGACGGTCGATTCGCCCACCGGTGTCATCGCCAGCATTCGCACGCCGCAACCGAGGCCGGCGCCCGCCACCGCCCGCCTGGCACTCCTGCTCGAGGACATCCAGGACCCGGGCAATGTGGGCACACTGCTGCGCAGCGCCGGTGCCGCGGGCGCGGACCACGTGCTCCTCTCGCCGGGTTGCGCCTTCGCGTGGTCGCCGAAGGTCCTGCGCGCTGCGATGGGCGCGCATTTCGCGGTGAACGTGGTCGAGCGCGCCGATCTCGGCGCATGGCTCGCGGGCTTTCGCGGGCAATCGGTCGCGCTCGCAGGGGGAGGCGGGAAGTCGCTCTATGAAGTGGACCTGCGCAAGCCCACGGCGCTCCTCGTGGGCAACGAGGGGGCGGGCCTGTCGCGGGCGCTGCTCGCGGGCGCGGCGGTCACCGCGCACATCCCCATGGCGGGAGCGATCGAGTCGCTCAACGCGGCCACCGCCGGATCGATCGCGCTCTTCGAAGCGCTGCGCCAGCGCGCCTTACAATGAGGCTCCACTGAAAACAAAGAGTCGGAGAAAACCTCTTGAAAACTCCGGAACACCGCGGCCC
This sequence comes from Burkholderiales bacterium, assembly GCA_031396185.1. GTDB lineage: Bacteria > Pseudomonadota > Gammaproteobacteria > Burkholderiales > Usitatibacteraceae > Usitatibacter. The sequence goes on from JANNKG010000095.1 coordinate 6,685, forward strand.
CCGACGGCAGTACAAGTATTACGAGTTCGTCATGGTCGCCTTCGTGGTGATCCTGGTGTGCTCGAACCTCGTCGGCCCCGCGAAGATCGCCCAGGTGGACTTTCCGCTCCTGGGGGTGCTCACGTTCGGGGCGGGCGTGCTCTTCTTCCCGATCTCGTACGTGTTCGGCGACATCCTCACCGAGGTCTACGGCTATGCGCGCAGCCGGCGCGTGATCTGGGCAGGGTTCGCCGCGCTCGCCTTCGCGTCGTTCATGGCGTGGGTCGTGGTGAGCTTGCCGCCGGCGCCCTTCTGGAAGAACCAGGCCGCTTACGAGGTCGCTTTCGGCGCCACGTGGCGCATCGCTCTGGCGTCCATGATCGCGTACTTCTGTGGCGAGTTCGTCAACTCGTTCGTGCTCGCGAAGATGAAGATCGCGACCGCCGGGCGCTGGCTCTGGAGCCGCACCATCGGCTCGACGATCTTCGGCGAGGCGGTGGACTCGGCGCTCTTCTACCCGCTCGCCTTCTACGGCACCGGCATCATTCCCGACGACAAGCTGCCGATGGTGATGCTGGCGCAGTTCGTCGCCAAGGTCGTGGTCGAGGTGCTTTTCACGCCCCTCACCTACGTGATCGTCGGCTGGCTCAAGCGCGCCGAGCAGGAGGATCATTACGACCGTGACACGCGATTCACTCCATTCAGCCTCAGGGTCTAGCTTGCGGCGTTCCCTGGCACTTGCGGCCTTCGCTCTCGCCGCGGCGTGCGCCCAGGCGCAGGGCGCAACCCCGCGCATCGGGCTGGTGCTGGGTGGCGGCGGGGCCCGCGGCGGCGCGCACCTGGGAGTTCTCGAGGCTCTGGAGGAGATGCGCGTGCCGGTGAGCTGCATCGCCGCGACCAGCATGGGTGCGCTCGTCGGCGGAGCCTATGCGGCAGGTGTCTCCCCGCGGGAGATCATCGACCTGGTGGCGCGGACCGATTGGGTCAACATGTTCGACGATTCCGCCGGCCGCGAGGCGGTGAACATCCGCCGCAAGGAGCTCGACGACCGTTTCTATTCGGGCATCGAGTTCGGCGTGTCCCTCGAGGGGCTCAAGTTCCGCGAGGGGGCGGTGGCTGGCGAGAAGCTGAAGCTCTTGTTCAACCAGCTGGTGCGCGCCGACCTGGGCGATCGCCCGATCCAGCAGCTCGGCATGCCGCTTGCGATCATCGCCACCGATATCGGCACGGGCGAGCGCGTGGCGATCCGCGAAGGCAACCTCACCTCGGCGATGCGCGCGAGCATGTCGGTGCCGGGCCTCATCGCGCCGGTGCTGCGCGAGGGACGCAAGCTGGTCGATGGCGGCCTCACCGACAACCTGCCGATCGGCGAAGCGCGTGAGCTCTGCAAGGCCGATGTCCTGATCGTGGTGAACGTGGGCTCGCCGCTGTTCAACCCCGATGAGGTCAAGGGAATCGTCACGGTGCTGGGGCAGGTAGTGAACCTCCTGACCGAGCAGAATGTGGCGCGCTCGATGCGGGAGCTCCGCCCGGGGGACATCTATATCCGGCCGAACCTCGGCGACATCACCTCGACCGAATTTCCGCGCCAGATCGAAGCCGCCGCGCGCGGCCGCGAGGCGATGCGGCTCGCCGCCGAGGAGCTTAAGCGCCTGTCGATTCCCGCGCCGGCGTACGCGGCGTGGCAAGCGCGAGTGCGCCTGACCGAGGCGCACACCCCGCCGGTCGTCGACCAGGTGACGGTGGAGGGGACGCGCTTCGTAAGCCCCGAGACCATCCGGCGCGGCATCTCGCAGAAGGAAGGCGCCCCGCTCGACGCCCGCGCGCTTGCCCGCGACCTGGTGCGGGAGTTCAACGAGGGCGACCTGCACTCCCTCGACTACAACGTGGTGCGCGAGCGCGATCGGACGATCCTGCGCATCACTCCCGTGGAAAAGCCGTGGGGCCCCAACTACCTGCGCTTCGGCCTGAACCTCGCCTCGGATTTCCGCAGCGAGTCGGCGTACAACTTCCGCGCGCTCTTCCGCAGCACGTGGATCAACGCGCTCGGGGGCGAGTGGCTTCTCGGCGGCCAGATCGGCAGCCGGCAGAGCGGCGAGACCGAGTTCTACCAGCCGCTCGACAAGCGCCACACGACGTTCATTCGTCCCTATGCGAGCACCTCGCTCACCAAGGCACCGCTCTACTTCGAGGGCGATCGGGTCGCGGTCTATCGTGTCCAGCAGACCGCGGGCGGAATCGAGGGCGGCGTGAATCTCGGCGTGCACGGCCAGGTGCGGGCGGGCTGGGTCGAGCGGCGCATTGGCGCAGTGCTCGACACCGGCGCCAACGCTTTCCTCAACCTGACCGAGCGCCTCGGCGGACCCACGGCGGCGGTGGCCATCGACACCTACGACCAGCCGTTCTTTCCGACGCAAGGCGTGAAGGTGGACGTCACCCACTTCGACGCGCAGCGCGTGACCGACGGAGGTGCCAAGTATTCACGCAGCGAGGCACGCTTCGGCGCGGCCTATTCGATCGGTCGCTGGACGCTGCTCGGCGGGCTCGAGGGCGGCACGGCGCTGAAGGGGGAGCTGCCGCTGGGCGACGCCTTCACGCTCGGCGGGCCGCGGCGCCTCTCGGGCTTCGCCAACGACCAGATGCGGGGTGGCGACTATACCTTCGGGCGGATCGAGGCCCAGTACCGCCTCAACTTCGCCACCCCGCTTTACGGCCTGACGCTCCTCGCGGGCGTGTCCGCCGAAGCGGGACGCATGAGCAAGCTGATCACCGAGACGTCGCTGTCGGGTTGGCAGCGCTCGATCGGCGTCTACATCGCCGCCAGCACCTTCATCGGGCCCATCTACCTCGGCGTCGCCGATGCCAAGAACGGCAAGGGGCGGTTCTACCTCTTCATCGGCACGCCGTGAATGGGGGTGGGGAGTTAGGCGAACGCAAATCTATGAAACGCAGATGGCCGCAGATGAAAGGGGGATAACCGCAGATGGATTGCCGGGCGTTCGTGCCCATCATCACCATCGCACGAAACCCTCCAGGCTTTATCTGCGTTCATCCGCCTTTCATCTGCGGCCATCTGCGTTCCCCAGATTTGCGTCCAACGCAGCCACCGCGCTACTTCTCGAGACCGCCCCCGCAGGCCCAGCAGAGGTCGAAGGAGGCGGGGTTGTCCTCGCCGCACGCGGGGCATTTGAGGACCACGGTGGAAGCGCTGCCGCGCGTGAACTCTTCGATCAACTCACGGGCGCGGGGCGCGTGAGCCGCGTCGTCGACCCAGAGTTGGGGAAGGGCAGCGTCGATCGGCAGCTCGCCGGCAAGGCTCGACGCATTGGCGTTGAAGATGCGCGCACGGATGCCGTGGTCGGCGAGAAAGTCCAGCAGCAGATGCGCCTCGGGGAGGTTTGCAGCGGTGTGGACGCGCTTCATCTAGAAAAACGAAGGGCCGCGCGGGGCGGCCCTCCGGATTGCACCGAGATGCATCAGAACCGGATCGACACCGTGCCGCTTACGCCGTCTTCCTTGATCCCCGAGCGACCCGAGACCTTGTAGTAGGCGACGCTGAGGGCGACATTCTGCGTGACCAGCCCGTTCAGGCCGACCGCACCGGTGAGGAAGCTCGTGTCGGGACGGTAGGCCGGGACGTCGTAGGTGCTGTTGATGGCGAGCATCGACAGCGGCGTGGCCGACACCAGGCGCACGTCGTCGCGGCGCTCCTTGTCGGCGGTAAAACGAACCCACGGTGTCCTTTTGCCGAGCGCAAGGGTGGCGCGCGCGCCGACGCTCCAGACTTCCGACTTGCGCTTCTGCTGCTGCATGCGGATCCCCGCCGCGCCGCCGCCGGTCTCGTCGAAAGCGTTCACGTCGATGTTCTGCGTGGTGACCGCCACCGTCGGCCCGATCATCAGGCGCCCGATGGGGAAGTCATATCCCAGGGAAAAATACGCCGAGGAATTGGTGCCCTCGGCACTGGCGGTGGCGGTGCGGGTGCTGGCGCCGAGGACGATGTTGCGCCGGATGTCGTTGAACTCGAGGTCCCCGATCGAAACCACGCCGGTGCCGTACAAGCCACCCCAGCGCACCGCGGCGAAGGCGGACCAGGCCTTCTCCTGGGAGTTGAACCCTCCCGCGCCCAGGCCGAAGGTTGCCCGGTTGCGGCCGTTGCCATGGGCCACGCCCAGCGTCACCGACTCGGAGGCGCGCATCGTGAACCCGATGGTGCCCGAGCGGATGCGGCTGCCGACGCCGACATTGCCGGTGGCCGACTCGATTTCGAAGTCGCCGCCGTCGCCCCCCACGAAGACGCTGAACTTGCCGACCTCGTCGTTGCGGTGCCTGGCCAGCCCGTCGCCGATGGTGCGCACATGACTGCCTCGCATCCGAAGTGAAGACTCCGCAAGCAGGCCATACTGGCTCGGGCCCTCGATCAGCGACTCGACGAACTGCGCGATGATCCGATGCGACGCCGTCGTGGGATGAACCGCGTCGGCGAACACATAGGTCTGGTCGGCGCCGGGCGCGACCAGGTTGCCGGCGTAGCAGAAGAACGAGTTGGCGGAGGTCGAGAACGGCGGGAACGGACCGCACGCCGGCGTGGTGGTGTTGGTGAAGCCGAATGAGCCCGGGTTCGCGAGGATTTCGTTGAAGAGGCTGAAGGTATCCACGGGGATCACGCGGATGCCGGCGCCCTGCAGGCCGGTGAAGAGCGTCGTGTTGAAGCCGGCGGAGAGCGCCGTCACCGATCCTGCGAAGGGGCCGCCCGCGAATGACGGGGTCGCTCCCACGTTGGGCAGCGCGAAGACCGCGATGTAACGCGCCCCGGCATCGGTCAAGCGGCGGATCTGCCCGATCTCGGCGGTGGCCGCGGCGAGGAAATTGGTCTGCAGCTGCGCCTGGGTTATGGCGCCCGTCTGCAGGGCTCCGAGCTGGACGAAGAGATCGTTGGCACCGGCCCACACGGTATAGAGGGCATTGGCATCGGCGCTCCCGCCGCTTGCCGCGAGGAACTCGTCGATCTGCACGCTCACCGGCCGCTGCGGCTGGCCCGGCGGGGTGACGAAGCCCGGGCTGGTCGCCACGCGCGCGCCGCCCTGCGCGTAGATCGTGCCGCCGCTTACGTTGCTGGGCGCCCCGGTGAAACCGTAGTACTGGGCCACGAGCTCGCCCCATGTCGGGCCGGGGTTGGTGGTGAAACGCCCGAGGACCGGCACCAGGGCGGATGGAAATCCCTGCGCGGTGATCGCCGAGAAGAATGGCCGGAAGTAGCCCGCGTCCGAGAGGCTATCCCCGAAGACGTACACGTTGGAGAACTGGGCGGCGGAGGCCGAGGGCGCCGCGACGGCTGCGAACAGCGACAGCAAAAGGGCGGGCAGGACGCGCTTCTTGGTTTTCATGGTGTCTCCTCGAGGTCTTATCGCGGGGCAGGGCGCCCCTTTATGCGGCGTATCTTCGCACAAAACCCTTCAGTAAACCCTCCGGACAAGGTGGGCTTCGTGAAGCAGGTGCGTGGCGATCTCCTCGATCGACTTGGTGGTCGAATCGAGGAAGGGAATCTGCGCCTGGCGCATCACTTCTCCGCCGCGGCCACCTCATAGCGGCAATTCGCGAGCGCGGCGTACTTGGAGTCGGGCCGGCGTTCGCTGCGGATCTGGTGCAGGCGCTCGGGGGCGATCGACAGGCCCCACACCTTTCCTGCCAGGGGCGCCAGCGACGGCGGCAGGCGGTTGGCCTCGAGGTCCTCGGGAATGAGCGGGTAGTTGGCCGCCTTGATGCCGAACTGCATCGCCATGTAGAGGCAGGTCGGCGTCTTGCCGCTTCGAGACACGCCCACCAACACGATGTCCGCCTCGCCCAACCCGCGATGGGTGACGCCGTCGTCGTGGGACAGGGTGTAGTTGATCGCCTCGATCCGATGGTTGTAATCCTTCACGTTGCCCGCGCTGTGGGAGCGGCCGACGGCGTGCAGCGACTTCTGCCCGAGCTCGTTCTCGAGGGGCACGATGAAGCGCTCGAACACGTCGAGCACCAGCCCATCGCACTTGTTGATCTCGGCGCGAACCTCGTCATCGACGATCGAGCTGAACACCAGCGGGCGCTGCTCGGAAGCGCGGTGCGCCTCATTCACCTGCGCGACCACCTGGATCGCCTTCGGGATCGTGTCGACGAAGGGCAGCGTCACGCGCAGGAAGTCGAGATCGCCGAACTGCGTGAGGAGCGAAGAGCCGAGCGCCTCCACCGTGATGCCGGTGCGGTCGGAGATGAAAAAAACACGTTTGCGTAGGGACATGGTCTGACCGGGGTAGGGGCGCCTCATGATGCGCTGCAACATTGTCATGTAGCGTTCGCTATAATTGCAAGCTTCGAAACGCCCCTGCCCCGAAAAAAGAACCATGGCGACGCGCTACGTCCTCCCGCTCGAATCGCTCCGCATGACCGACGTCGCCGTGGTCGGCGGGAAGAATGCGTCGCTGGGAGAGCTCATCAGCCAACTGGCGGCGAGTGGCGTGCGGGTGCCCGGCGGATTCGCCACGACGGCGCAGGCGTTCGACGACTTTCTCGCTCACAACCAGCTCACCCAGCGCATCGGCGCGGCACTCCTGAAAGTCGACGTCGAGGACGTGCAGGCGCTCGCGAAGGCCGGCGCCGAGATCCGCGGCTGGGTCGAGAAGGCGGCGCTTCCCGCCGAGCTCGAGCGCCAGATCCGCGACGAGTACGCGCGCGTATCGCAAGGATCGGGGGCCGCCAGCTTCGCGGTCCGCTCGTCCGCGACCGCAGAGGACCTGCCCGATGCCTCCTTCGCGGGGCAGCAGGAAACCTATCTCAACATCCGCGGCGTGGAGCATGTGCTCGATGCCGCGCGGCGCGTGTTCGCGTCCCTCTACAACGACCGCGCGATCGCCTATCGCGTGCACAAGGGCTTCACCCACGCCGAAGTCTCGATTTCGGCCGGGGTGCAGCGCATGGTTCGCAGCGACCGTGGCGCGGCCGGTGTGGTGTTCACGCTCGACACCGAATCGGGCTTCCGCGAGGTGGTCTTCATCACCTCGAGCTATGGCCTCGGCGAGATGGTGGTGCAGGGCGCGGTCAACCCGGATGAGTTCTACGTCTCCAAGCTCTGCCTCGCCAACGGCAAGCCCGCGATCCTGCGCCGCGGCCTCGGCACCAAAGCGATCAAGATGGTGTTTTCCGACAGCGAGCAGGCCGGCAAGTCGGTGAAGCAGGTGGATGTCGAGGCGAAGGATCGCGACCGCTTCTCGCTTTCGGACGCCGACGTGGAGGAGCTGGCGGGTTACGCGGTCGCCATCGAGCGCCACTACGGCCGGCCCATGGACATCGAATGGGGACGCGACGGCGACGACGGCAAGCTCTACATCCTGCAGGCGCGCCCGGAGACGGTGAAGAGCCAGGAGGAGCGCCGCGATACGCTCACCCGCTACCGCATCGGCAAGCGCGGTGAAGTCCTTGCGGAGGGCCGCGCCATCGGCTCGAAGATCGGCCAGGGCCGCGTGCGCGTGATCGAGAACGTGGCCCAGATCGCCCAGTTCCAGGAGGGCGACGTGCTGGTCACCGACATGACCGACCCCAACTGGGAGCCGGTGATGAAGCGCGCGGCGGCGATCGTGACCAACCGGGGCGGCAGGACATGCCATGCGGCGATCATCGCGCGCGAGCTCGGGGTGCCCGCGGTGGTCGGTTGCGAGGACGCCACCGAGAAGCTCGCGGAAGGCGCCGAAGTGACCGTCTCCTGCGCCGAGGGCGACACCGGCTACATCTATGCCGGAAAGATGGACTTCGAGGCGATCGAGCTGAAGCTCGACCACATGCCCAAGATCCCGGTGAAGATCGCGATGAACGTCGGCAACCCGCAGCTCGCCTTCGACTTCTGCCAGCTGCCCAACGACGGCGTGGGCCTCGCGCGCCTGGAATTCATCATCTCCAACACCATCGGCATCCATCCGAAGGCGTGCCTCGAGTTCGACACGCTGGCGGGGGATCTCAGGGCGCAGGTGGCGAAGCAATCGCGCGGCTACGCAAGCCCGGTGCGCTTCTACGTGGACAAGATCGCCGAGGGGGTCGCCACCATCGCGGCGGCCTTCTGGCCCAAGAAGGTCATTGTGCGGATGTCGGACTTCAAGTCGAACGAGTACCGCAACCTCATCGGCGGCGCCAAGTACGAGCCCACCGAGGAGAACCCGATGCTGGGCTTTCGCGGGGCCTCGCGTTACGTCGCCAAGTCGTTCCGCGACTGCTTCCAGCTCGAATGCGAGGCGATGAGGAAGGTGCGCGACCAGATGGGGCTCACCAACGTCGAGCTCATGGTCCCGTTCGTACGCACGTTGAAGGAGGCCGAGCAGGTGCTCGCGATCCTCAAGGAGAACGGCCTCGAGCGCGGCAAGAACGGGCTGCGGGTGGTGATGATGTGCGAGATCCCGTCCAACGCCATCCTCGCCGACGAGTTCCTCAAGCACTTCGACGGTTTCTCGATCGGCTCGAACGATATGACGCAGCTTACCCTCGCCCTCGACCGCGATTCGGGCCTGGTGATGGAGGCGTTCGACGAGCGCGACCCGGCGGTGAAGCGCATGCTCCACCTCGCTATCCAGGCGTGCCGCAGGGCGGGCAAGTACGTCGGCATCTGCGGCCAGGGACCCAGCGACTATCCGGATCTCGCCGAATGGCTGATGGCCGAGGGCATCGAATCGATGTCCCTGAATCCGGACACCGTGGTCGAAACCTGGCTGCACCTGGCGAAGGCGGTTACGCCCGTCGCAGCCAAGGGCTGAGCCATGCGGTGGCGCTTGACGTTCGCGATGGCCTGCGGCACGGTTGCGAGCCCTGCGGCGTACGCGCACGGGGGCGGGGTTCCGCCTGAGGCCGCGGTGCTCCTCGTCATCGCGTTAGCCGGCATAGTCGCGTGCATCGTCGTGCCCATTCTGGTGGGTCGCGGCCCGATGTGGAAGCGCGCCGCCATCGGTTTCGCCTGGGCGGTCGTCGATCTCCTCGCGTGGTGGGGTCTCATTCTCCTCGCCACTCGCGCCGGTACGGCTGGCCTGATCCCGGAGGCGATTGGATACGCCATGATCGGGTTTCTCGCGCTCTGCACCTGGATCCTGCCGGGGGTGCTTTTCATCGTCGGGCGACGCACAGGACGGTAACGATTTCGCTTATCCTTCGCGCCTATGCTGCAGTGGCGCTTCACTTCCTTCGACGAGCTCACGGTGCGCGAGGTCCACGACCTGCTGCAAGCGCGCGCCGAGGTCTTCGTGGTCGAGCAGGACTGCGTGTTCCAGGACGTCGATGGAGCCGACCCCGCTTGCTGGCATTTGCTCGGCCGGGAAGGCGAGGCGCTGGTGGCCTACTGCCGGCTGGTGCCCCCCGGATTGAAGTACTCCGAGCCCTCCATCGGTCGCGTGCTTACCTCCAGGCAAGCCCGGCGCAGCGGTGCCGGGCGGGCGCTGATGGCCGAGGCGCTGGATCGCGCGGAGCGGCTCTGGCCGGGGCAGGCAATCCGCATCGGGGCGCAGCACTATCTCGAGCATTTTTACGGTACCTTCGGCTTCGTTCAGGCTTCCGACCCCTATGACGAAGACGGCATCCAGCACATCGAGATGGTCCGGAATGCTGAACGCTGATTTCCAGATCGACGGACATTGCGGTGGGAAGGGTCTCTACGCGCCCGGCGTCCTCCTGTGGTTTCGTCACAAAAAATAGGGACGACATAAATGAGTCTGCAGCTCGCAGGAAAATCGGCGATCATCACCGGATCCACCAGCGGCATCGGCCGCGCCATCGCGACGCTGTTCGCCGCCGAGGGCGCCAACGTGATGCTCAATGGCTTCGGCGACGCCGCCGAGATCGAGGCGTTGCGCGCCAGCCTGGAAAAATCGCACGCGACAAAGGTTCGTTTTCACGGCGCGGATATGTCGAAGCCCGGGCAGATCGCGGAGCTGGTGCAGGCGGCCGAGAGGGAGTTCGGCGCGGTGGACATCCTCGTGAACAACGCCGG
>JANNKG010000101.1:0-1822 GCA_031396185.1 Burkholderiales bacterium
GAGCCAGCGCATGCACACGCGGCCCTACTTCCTCAGGGCGGAAGCCGGCATGACCGGGGCCAACTTCGCCGTCGCCGAGACCGGCACCGTGGTCGTGTGCACCAACGAGGGCAACGCGGACCTGAGCGTGAACCTGCCGAACCTCTACATCGCCTCGATCGGCATCGAAAAGGTGATCCCGCGGATCGAGCACCTCGCAGTGTTCGTTCGCATGCTCTCGAGGAGCGCCCTCGGCACGCCGATCACCCAACTGACCTCGCATTTTCGCGCGCCTCGTGTGGGCACCGAGATGCACGTGATCCTCGTCGACAACGGCCGCGTGGAGCGCCTGGGGATGGCGGATTTCTGGACGTCGCTGAAGTGCATCCGCTGCGGCGCCTGCATGAACACGTGCCCGGTCTACCGGCGCAGCGGAGGCTTGAGCTATGGGGCGACGTATTCGGGGCCGATCGGGGTGATCATCGATCCCTCGTACAACCTGCGCAAGTACAGCTTGCTGCCGTTCGCCTCGACACTGAACGGCAGCTGCACCAGTGTCTGCCCGGTGCGAATCAACATCCATGAGCAGATCTACAAGTGGCGCCAGGTCATCGCCGAGCGCGGCCAGCTGCCGTTCGTGAAGCGGGAGACGATGCGGGTCGCGGGCACTGTCCTTGCGAGCCCCATGCTCTACCGCGCCGCGACCGAAGCGGCGGGCGCCAGCATCGAGCACCTGCCCCGGGCGGTGATGTACAACCCGCTCAACGCCTGGGGCCGGCAGCGCGAAGTGCCCGGCGCTCCGAAGCTCACGTTCCGGCAGTGGTATCTCAAGTCGAGGGGGGCGAAGAAATGAGCAGCCGCGACGAGATCCTGGCGCGGATTCGCAAGAACCAGCCGGCGCCCACAGCGCTGCCCGACGTGCCGACCTTCGACACCGCGGGCGGTCCCCTGCTCGAGATCTTCAAGGAGGGGGTGACGCGCATGGGAGGGAGGGTAGCCGACGCGCCCGCGGACGGCGACGTGAATGCGCTCATCAACGCGTTGTTTCCCGACGCCAAGGTGATCTGCTCGGCGACGAGCGAAGTCGCGGGCAACCGGCCTCTCGACCCGCTGCGGTCGCCGGCCAATCTCGCGGATGTCGACGTCGGTGTAGTGCGGGCGGTCTATGGCGTCGCCGAGACCGGATCGGTGTGGCTTACCGACGCCCAGTTCAAGGTGCCCGCCCTGGGCTTTCTTGCGCAACACCTGGTAGTGCTCCTGGATCCGGCGCGGATCGTGGCCAACATGCATATCGCCTATCGGGAGTTCGCGCAGTTCGACGCGCCCTATGGCGTATTCATGACCGGGCCCTCCGCCACGGCGGACATCGAGGGCGTGCTGATCCACGGCGCCCAGGGGATTCGCAGCCTGACGGTCGTGATCCGCGCCGCGGTTCCCTAGGTGGTCGAGGGCGACAGCTGAGCACCGACCGCGATTCGGCACGACCCCGCGTCCGCGTTCCAGGCCCTGCAGGCCTCACGCGCCCAGTCGGCTGACATCATCACCGGTGCCGCCGCCACCGAGCTCGCCGCGGCGAGCGCCGCCAAGGCGGCGCATCGAACGATGTTCTTCACGGTCTTCCTCTGCCGTGATTGATGATGCGAAAGCTGCGTTTTCTTCCCGCTCGTCGACCAGCGTGGCGAGCCGCGCGGCCTCGGCGGAAAGCGCGTGCGTCGCGGCCACGACCTCGGCGGCGAGCGCCGCGTTCTGCTGCGTGGCGCGCTCCATCTGCGTGATCGTCTGGCCGACCTGCCCGATGCCCGCCGACTGCTCGGTGCCGGCGGCGACGATCGCGTTCATGAGG
>JANNKG010000111.1:0-1539 GCA_031396185.1 Burkholderiales bacterium
CCAAGTTGGTTAAGGCACCGGATTTTGATTCCGGCATTCGAGGGTTCGAATCCTTCCTCCCCTGCCAGTTTTCATGAGAGCGAGACGATGGCCTTCGACAACCTGATGGTGTTCTCGGGCAATGCCAACCCGATGCTCGCGCAGCAGGTCCTCGACAGGCTGCCCGGATCGATGACCGGATTCATCGCGCAGGGGCTGAGTCAACATCCCTTGCGCTTGTAGTCGGAGAGGTACCCGAAGGGGAGTCGCCAAGTTGGTTAAGGCACTGGATTTTGATTCCAGCATTCGAAGGTTCGAATCCTTCCTCCCCTGCCACATTGGACGCAGTCGCACGAGAGACCCGAGATGGCCTTCGACAACTTGATGGTGTTCACGGGCAGCGCCAACCCGAAGCTCGCGCAGAAGGTGGCGAAGCACCTGAACGTCCAGCTCGGCAAGGCCACGGTGTCGAAGTTCAGCGACGGCGAGATCATGGTGGAGCTGCTCGAGAACGTGCGCGGCAAGGACGTATTCGTGCTGCAGTCGACCTGCGCGCCGACCAACGATCATCTGATGGAGATGATGATCATGGTGGACGCGCTGCGCCGTTCGAGTGCCGCGCGGATCACGGCGGCGCTGCCGTATTTCGGCTACGCGCGCCAGGACCGCAGGCCGAGAAGCGCACGGGTGGCGATCTCGGCCAAGGTGGTGGCGAACATGTTGACCGTGGCCGGCGTGAACCGGCTGTTGACGATGGATCTGCACGCCGACCAGATCCAGGGGTTCTTCGACATTCCGGTGGATAACGTCTATGCGACGCCGATCCTGCTGGGAGACCTGTGGAAGCACGGGTACAAGAACCAGGTGGTGGTGTCGCCGTACGTGGGCGGAGTGGTGCGGGCGAGGGCGATCGCCAAGAGGCTGGAGAGCGACCTCGCGATCATCGACAAACGCCGCCCGCGGCCCAACGTCGCGACGGTGATGAACATCATCGGCGACGTGAACGGGCGGATTTGCGTGATCATGGACGACATGGTGGATACGGCCAACACGCTGTGCGAGGCGGCCAAGGCGTTGAAGGAGCAGGGTGCTGTGAAAGTGGTCGCGTATTGCACGCACCCGGTGCTGTCGGGGCCTGCGGTGAGCCGCATCGAGAATTCGGTGATCGACGAGCTGGTGGTGACCGACACCATCCCGCTCAAGCCCGAGGCCGAGGCGTGCGCGAAGATTCGAGTGGTGAGCGTGGCGGAGCTGATGGCGGAGACGATGCGCAGGATTTGTGAGGAGAGCTCGGTGAGCTCTTTGTTCGTGGAGTAGTTGGGGGGACCCTCTCCCCGACCCTCTCCCAACGGAGAGGGGGAATCTGCGGTGGCCTGGTCGCGGGCCGCTGCAACAATTGGAGTGAACATGAAGATCGAAATCAAAGCCGACAAGCGGAGCGTTCAGGGCACGGGTGCGAGCCGCCGCCTGCGCCGCGAGTCGAAGGTCCCCGGAGTCCTGTACGGGGCGGGCAAGGACGCGTTGCCCATCGAGGTCGACCACAAGGACCTGTGGTTCAAG
>JANNKG010000160.1:0-4693 GCA_031396185.1 Burkholderiales bacterium
CGCTGCGGATTCGGCCGGTAGGCGTGCGCCAGTTCGAGGTCGATGCGCGCCATGTCAGTGCCGCGCGAGGTCCGGGGCCAGGAGGAGATCGCCTGCCGCGTCGAATACGTACGCGTGCGCGGGGCTCACGTACAGCGTGACCGCCGCGCCGATCGAGAACACGTGCACGCCAGTCAGCTGGGCGACCAGCTCGCCGATCGGCGTCTGCACGTGCACGAAGGTGTCGGAGCCGGAGATTTCCGCGAGCTCGACCGTGCCCGGAAGCGCGAGGTCGCCGGCGCGCGCCAGGACGCGCAGCGCGCCGGCCCGCACGCCGAGCGTGAGCTCCTTCGAAGCGGTCGCCGGCAGCGCCAGCGGCAACGCCACGCCCCCGGGCAGCGCGAGGCCTGCATCGCCCGCGCGGGCCGCGACCAGGTTCATCGGCGGATCGCTGAAGGCGCGCGCGACGCGGATCGACCGGGGCCGATGGAACACCTCGGCCGTCGCCCCGTACTGCAGCAGCTCGCCGGCATCCATCACCGCGGTGTAGCCGCCCAGCAGCAACGCCTCGGTGGGCTCGGTGGTGGCGTAGACGACCGTCGACTGGCCGCTTGCGAACAACTGGGAAAGCTCGTCGCGCAGCTCCTCGCGCAGCTTGTAGTCGAGGTTCACGAGGGGCTCGTCGAGCAGCATCAGGGGCGCGTTCTTGGCGAGCGCTCGCGCCAGCGCCACGCGCTGCTGCTGGCCGCCCGACAACTCGGCGGGCAGGCGCGTGAGGAACGGCTCGATATGCAGCCGTGCGGCGAGCTCGTTGACTCGCGCATCGATGTCGCGCCGCGGGGGCGCATCCTTGCGCAGGCGAATCGGGGACGCGATGTTGTCGGCAACCGTCATCGAGGGATAGTTGATGAACTGCTGGTAGACCATGGCCACGTTGCGGCTGCGCACCGGCATTCCGGTCACGTCGCGCCCGTCGGCCATCACGCGCCCTTTCGACGGGGCGTCGAGCCCGGCCATCACGCGCATGAGCGTCGTCTTGCCGGCCTGGGTGGCACCGAGCAGCACGGTGACGGCGTTCGGCACCAGCGCAAGATCGAGTGGATACAGATGTGCCTGCGCACCCACGCGTTGCTCGATGCGCTCCAGGACCAATTCCATCCCCGGATTCTAGTACACCGCCCTGCCGGGCTCAGCGGCGAACGTTCGGGGCCGCCAATCCCTCGATCATCACGTTGAGCACGGCCGGCAAGTTCAATCCCATCGCCCGGCGGGCCGCGGGCAGCAGCTGCTCGGCGGTCGTCACCCGCTCGCCATGCCCGCCGAATCCCGCCGCCACCTGGTCGTAGCGCGTCGGCAACAGCTCGCATCCGACGAGCCGCTCGCGCCCGTAGTCGCGCAGCTGGATCTGGTGCTCGGCATTCCACCGCGCGTCGTTGCCCACCACTGCCACGAACGGCAGACGGTAGCGCACCGCCGTGTCGATCTCGGCGGGATGAAAGCCGAAGGTGCCGTCGCCCATCACCGCGATCACCGGCGCCTGCGGTTGTGCGAGGCGCGCGGCGAGTGCGAAGGGCAACGCCGCTCCGATCGAACCCGCGACACCGTTTATCACGCGGTGGGGTGCGTTGAGGCACGCCTGCGCCCACTGCCCGAATTCGCCGCCGTCGCTCACCAGGACCGAGTCGGGATGCTCGTCGAGGATCGCCTGCAACGGCCGCAGCGCCTGCACCGGATGTAGCAGCCCAGGCGCGTTCGCGACTGCGCGCTCCCACTCGGCGGGGCGATAAGCGATGGCCACGCGGACTTCTTCTCGCCATCCGCCGGTGGTGGGTTTCCTGAATGCCCGGGTCAGCGCCTCGAGCGCGGCGATGGCCTCGGACAGCGCGGTGATCCTCAGGCGATCGCCGACGGCGCGACGGCTGCGTTCGTGCTCGGCATTCTCCGGGTCGACCTGCAGGAACTCGCACGTTTCGGCAAACGCGCGGCCGAACTTGAGCGTGAAGTCGATGCGCTTGCCCACGAGCAGAACGCAGTCGGCCTGGGCGAGCATCTGCGCGAAGGCGCCGAGGCTCGGGTCCGCCACGCCGCGCGGGCTTTCCATGCCGATCACCGGGATGCCGCTCGCCGCCTCCAGCCCCGCCATCACTTCCCGGCCCGCGCGCTGCATGCACGAGGGGCCGCAGAGGATGAGGGGGCGCGTCGCTTTCGAAAGGGCTGCGGTGAAAGGCAGGGGATCGAAGGATACTGGGCGCCGGTCCGTTGGCGCAACAGCGGCGCCCGGGCCAACAGCCGCTTTCGCGGCGTCCGGACTGGCCGTCGCCTCGAGCACATCGGCCGGCAAGCTCAGGTGGACCGGTCCGGGGCGGCCGGACAGGGCGACTCGCGCGGCGTGCGTGAAATCGCGCCCGATGTCGTCGGCCTTGGCGCAGCCGCCCGCGGCCTTGGTGACCGGCCCGACCATTTCGACCTGGCGCAATTCCTGGAAAGCGGCCATGCCGAGCTCATTCAAGGGCGCGTGGCCCGAGAGGAGCACGACGGGCGACTCGGCCATGGCGGCGGTGTAGAGCGCGCCCACCGCATTCGCATGCCCCGGGCCGCCGGTCACGAGCGCCACACCCACTTCGCCGGTGAGACGCGCCCAGGCGTCGGCCATGTGCACGGCCGCGCCCTCGTGGCGCACGTGGATCAGCTCGATCCCGGCATCGATCGCGGCATCGAAGACCGGCATCACGTGATTGCCCGAGAGAGTGAAGACGCGCTTCACACCCTCTGCGACGAGTGAGGCCGCAAGGGCATCGGCGCCGCGATATTTTCCCATCCCCGCTACTGCGCCTTGATCCCCGCCGCCTTGATCACCGGCCACCACTTCTCGGTTTCGGCGCGGTGGTGCGCGCGCAGCGCCTCCGGCACCTGCTGCTCGAGCGTGGGAATCTCCTGGCCCATGTCGGCGAGGCGCTTGCGGACCCCCGCGTCGGCGAGCGCTTCGCGCAGCGCCTCGTTCAACTTCGCGGTCACCTCGCGCGGCGTGCCCCGCGGAACCCAGAGGGCGTGCCAGATCGACATGTAGAAGCCCGGCAATCCCGCCTCGTCCACCGTGGGAATGTCGGGCGCGGAGGCGAGGCGCGCCTTCGCGGTGACGGCGTAGCCGCGAACGCGGCCCGCTTTCACCAGCCCGAGAGCGGTCACCGCCTGGTCGAAGCTCAAGTCGACGTGGCCCGCGATGACGTCCTGCATCGCCGGCCCCGCCCCCTTGTAATGGACGATGTTGAGCGGCGAGCCGACCTGCGTGCCGAAATAGACCGCCATCACGTGGGAGGGCGTCCCGGGTCCGCCGGTCCCGTAGCTCACCTTGCCGGGGTTTGCCTTCACATGCGCGATCAGGCCATTGAGGTCCTTCGCCGGCACGTCGTTTCTCGAGACGATCACCTGCGGGTTGGTGGCCACGAGGCCGATGGGCTCGAAGTCGCTCACATAATCGACTTCCAGTTGCTGCACCGCCGGCGCCAGCACGTGGGTGCCGAGGTGACCGATGGCCAACGTGTAGCCGTCCGGCGCGGCCTGCTTCACGCGGTTGTTGGCGATGATCCCGCCCGCGCCCGCGACGTTTTCGACCACGATGGTCTGGCCAAGGCTCTTCGACATGCGCTCGGCGAGCAGGCGGCCGATGGTGTCGGTGGGCCCGCCCGCGGCGAACGGCACGATGAGGGTAATCGAACGCTGCGGGTACTGCGCCCCGGCGGCGAGGATAAAGCTTGCGAGGGCAACAGCGGCGATGCGGTGGAGCGCGATTCGAATCATGGGGGGAATTCCTCCTGCCTCGATTCTATCCGCGATGGCGAGCGCGGACCGCCCGCGGTAACCTGCTAGCTTCACTGCGCAAGAGGGTCCCCATGAAGACACGTGCCGCCGTTGCCTGGGGAGCGGGAAAGCCGCTCACCATCGAAGAAGTGGACCTCGAAGGCCCGAAGGCGGGCGAGGTTCTGGTCGAGGTCAAGGCCACCGGCATCTGCCACACCGACCACTTCACGCTCTCGGGCGCGGATCCCGAGGGGCTCTTCCCCGCGATCCTCGGCCACGAAGGCGCGGGTGTCGTGATGGAAGTCGGCGCCGGCGTCACGACGCTGAAGGTGGGCGACCATGTGATCCCGCTCTACACGCCCGAATGCCGGCAGTGCAAGTTCTGCCTGTCGCGCAAGACCAACCTCTGCCAGCAGATCCGCGGCACCCAGGGCAAGGGACTCATGCCCGACGGCACCTCGCGCTTCTCGATCAAGGGCAAGCCGATCCTGCACTACATGGGCACGTCGACTTTCGCGAACCACATCGTGGTGCCGGAAATCGCGCTCGCCAAGATCCGCAAGGACGCCCCCTTCGACAAGGTCTGCTACATCGGCTGCGGCGTGACCGAGCGGCCGTTTCGCGTGCCGTTGTATCCGTTCACGCCGGCAGTGTTCTGCGCGGCCTGCCTGTGGCTGGCCTACTCGAGCATTACCTACGCGGTGAGCCGCAACGCCGTGCACGTATCGTTGATCGTTATGGTCGTGGGTGCGGTGGCGCTGCTGATCACACGGGCCCGGCGCTCACCTCCAGCCCCCGCGCGCCGCTACCCGGTGGTGCTGTTCGTGAGCGACGATTGCGGCGATGTCTGCGCCCAGGCGCGCGCGCTGCTGTCGAAGCGCGGGGTGCCGTTCAGCGAGAAGGATGCCAAGGCGAG
>JANNKG010000194.1:0-1783 GCA_031396185.1 Burkholderiales bacterium
CACGATCGCCCCCACCGCGATGCCGATCGCGAGCTTCACCGGATGGGATACGATGTTTTCTACGATGGGGTCGTGATGGTGGGAACCGGACATGTCTTGCTCTGGAATTCGTGCGGCGTGCAGGGGGTGAAAGGCAGCGGAATTATAGCGCGAACCCTCGAACTCATTTAGAATCCGATAGATACGCGCCCGTAGCTCAGCTGGATTAGAGTACTGCCCTCCGAAGGCAGGGGTCGCACGTTCGAATCGTGTCGGGCGCGCCAATTGAATACCTCGCTGGTCGCGGCAACCTCCGCATTCCTTTTCCTCGCCGCCTTCGCGGGCAGCGCGGGGTTGCGCGCCGGCCTGCTCACCGTCGCCGGTTTGTTGTTGCTCGCCCGCGCGCGCGACCTGCGGCCGCTCGCGCCGTCGCTGCCGCTCGCCGTCCTCGCGGCATTCGCCGCCTGGGCCCTGCTGGCCACCCTCTCGCTCGCGTGGAGCGTCGATCGCGCTTATACGCGGGGCGAGCTCAAGTCCGAGATCCTCTATCCCGCCATGGCGCTTGCGATCTTCTATGCCGCAGCGGCGCTGCGCCCCGAGCGCTGGCGCCCCTGGTGGGCAGCGCTGCTTGCGGGCTCGGCCACGACGTTCGCGGGCCTGGCGCTGCAGGACCTCCTGCCTTTCGCCCTCACGCGCCACTCAGTGCTCGAACAGCGCGGCCCGTGGTCGACGCACTTGGTCCTCATCGCCCCGCTCCTGTTCCTCCTCGGCTGGCCGCGCCCCTGGGGCGCCGAGCGACCCGCGTGGATCCAGGCGATCGCGCTTGCCGTGTTTCTGGCCGCCGCGTGGGCGACCCAAAACCGCATGGTATGGATCGCCTTTGGCGTGCAGCTCGTGCTGGCGATGGCCGCGTGGCGCGCGACTCCCGCGATGGCGCCGACGCGCATCCGCGACCTACGTCGCATGACCGTGGCGGCCGCGTTGGTGGTCGCCGTTGCATTCGCTACCGCACTGGTCGAGCGCAATGAGCGCTTCTTCGGCGCCCAGGCGCCCGTCATGACCAGCTTCGAACGCGACCTGCGGCCGAAGATCTGGTCGACGGCGCTCGAGCAGATTCGCCAGGCGCCGTGGCTGGGACATGGCTTCGGCCGCGAGATCGTCGCCAGCAGCTTCGTGCCGCTCACGCCGCGTGTCGCCGACCATCCCGAGATTCGCCATGCGCACAACGTTTTCCTCGACGTGGCGATCGAGCTGGGCGTGGTCGGGCTGGTCACGCTGGTGGCGCTGCTGCTGATATTGGTGCGCGAGTACCGTGGATTCCTGCGCCGCCCCGATGTCGCCCCGCTCGGGGTGCTGGGGCTCACGCTCATTGCCGGGTTCGTGGTGAAGAACCTCACCGACGACTTCATGCACCGGCACAACGCGCTGGTCTTCTGGGCCGTGAACGGCATGCTGCTGGGCCTGGGACGCACCGCGCGGCGCGCGGACGAAACGAAGGCCTAGGAAGCCGCGCCCCCACCTGCTGCGCGCGCCGGCGGAACCGCGGTGAGCTTGGGGCGCACCTGCGACTGGTATTCGGGGACCCAACGCTTCAAGTCGCGGCGCACTTCCGAATCGCCCGGGATGCGCTCGGCGGCGCGCAGCCATTCGAGCAGGCCGTGCAGCCAATCGGGATCGACCTCGCGAGCCTTCGCGATGCGCAGCTTCGGGTGGGGCGTGGGCCGCGTGTGCTCGTCGTCGGCGAGCAGCTCCTCGAAGAGCTTCTCGCCGGGGCGCAGGCCCGTGTACACGATGCGAATCTCGG
>JANNKG010000212.1:0-8213 GCA_031396185.1 Burkholderiales bacterium
CGAGCAGTTGGGCGTGAACGAGGCCGAGATCAAGAACGAATCGTCGTTCGTCGAGGATCTCGGCGCCGATTCGCTCGACACTGTCGAGCTCGTGATGGCGCTCGAGGAAGAGTTCGAGACCGAGATTCCCGATGAGGAAGCGGAGAAGATCACCAACGTCCAGCAGGCCATCGACTACGTCAAAGGCCACGTCAAGCAGTAGGATCCCCGCGGCATTCCCCGGCGCACCGTCACGCCAACCATGCAGAAGCGCAGAGTCGTTGTAACCGGGTTGGGCATCGTCTCGCCCGTGGGCAATACCGTCGCCGAGGCCTGGGACAATGTCCTGAAGGGCGCGAGCGGCGTGGGGCCCATCACCAAGTTCGACGCCTCGATGCTGCCCACCCGCATCGCCGCGGAGGTGAAGGGCTTCGTCGCGACCGACTGGATGCACCCGAAGGAAACGCGGCGCTCCGACACGTTCATCCATTACGGCCTCGCCGCGACCCGCATGGCGCTCGACGATGCCGGCTTCACGATCGATGCCTCCAACGCCGAGCGCGTGGGCGTGAACGTGGGTTCAGGCATCGGCGGGCTGCCGATGATCGAGGACAACATCCGCGAGATGATCGCCAAGGGGCCGCGGCGCCTGTCGCCGTTCTTCGTTCCTGGCTCGATCATCAACATGGTCGCAGGCCTCATCTCGATCCAGTTCAAGGCCAAGGGCCCGAACGTCTCGATGGTTTCGGCGTGCACCACCAGCACGCACTGCATCGGGGAGGCCGGGCGCATCATCGAGTACGGCGATGCCGACGTGATGATCGCCGGCGGCGCCGAGGCGTGCGTGAACCTCTCCGGCATCGGCGGCTTCTGCTCCTGCAAGGCGCTGTCGGAGCGCAACGACGATCCGGCCACTGCATCGCGTCCCTTCGATCGCGACCGCGATGGCTTCGTGCTCGGCGAGGGCGCCGGGATCCTGATCCTCGAGGAGCTGGAGTACGCGAAGAAGCGCGGGGCGCGCATCTATGCGGAGCTGGCCGGCCTGGGAATGAGCGCGGACGCGAACCACATCACCGCCCCCGACATGGACGGCCCGCGCCGCGCGATGCTCGCAGCACTGCGCAACGCCGGCGTGAATCCGGATGAAGTGCAATACATCAACGCCCACGGCACCTCCACGCCTCTAGGCGACGCGAATGAGACCGCTGCGATCAAGGCGGCATTCGGCGAGCACGCCTACCGGCTCGCGGTGAATTCCACCAAGTCCATGCACGGCCACCTGCTGGGCGCGGCGGGAGGCGTCGAGGCGGTGTTCACGTCGCTCGCCGTGCATCACCAGGTCTCGCCACCCACCATCAACATCCTCACGCCGGATCCGGCCTGCGACCTCGACTACGTGCCGGACACGGCGCGCCAGATGAAGATCGAAGTGGCGCTCTCGAATTCCTTCGGCTTCGGCGGCACCAACGGAACCCTCGCGTTCCGCCGCTTCCACTGACCCCAACGGTCCTCGTCGACGGTGCCCCCGCGGGATCGATTGCCGCGACCGACCGCGGCTTGGCTTTTGGCGACGGCGTGTTTCGCACAATCGCGGTGCGCGCCGGACGCGCGCTCAATTGGACATGGCACTTCCGCCGGCTCAGCGCCGACTGCGCGCTGCTGCGCCTTGCCACACCGCCGGAGGCCCTCGTTGCGTCCGAAGTGGCGCAGGTCGCACGTGGAGATGCCACCGTCAAGGTCATCGTCACCCGCGGCGCCGGGGGTCGCGGCTACGGCATTTCCGGCGCAGCCCCCGCGACCCGAGTCGTCGCCGCCTTTGCGGCCGCGAGCCATGACCCCGCGTGCCAGCGCGAGGGCGTTGCGGTGAGGCGCTGCTCGCTGGTGCTCTCCGAGCAGCCGCGGCTGGCAGGCGCGAAGACGCTCAATCGCCTCGAAAACGTGCTCGCCCGCGGGGAGTGGGACGATCCCGGGATTGCGGAGGGGCTCCTCGCGGATGCCGGCGGGCGCGTCATCGAGGGCACCATGAGCAATCTCTTCATGGTGAAGCGCGGCAGGGTTTCGACCCCGGACCTCGCGCGCTGCGGCGTGGTGGGCGCCCAGCGCGAGCGCGTCCGCGAGCTCCTGGGGCGCGCCGGGCTCGAGTGCGAGGTACGCGACATCGCTCTCGCAGAGATCGACGAGGCCGACGAGATCTTTCTCACCAACAGCGCGATCGGCGCCTGGCCGGTGGCGGCACTGGGTGAACGGCGCTGGTCGCCGGGAGTGGTTACGCGGCGTGTCCAGGCACTCATCGCGCAACACGATGCGCGCGCTTAGGAACCTCGTTGTTCTCGTCGCCCTGGCGGCCGCGCTCGCGGGGGGATGGATGTACTGGTTCAGCGCGCGACCTCTCGACCTCCCCAGGTCGCCATTCGAGTTCACCGTGAAGAGCGGGGCGAGCGTGAGGGGCCTCGCGCGCCAACTGGCCGACCAGGGGCTCTTCGCGGAACCGCACAGCTTCTGGATCCTCGCCCGCGCCCTTGGCAAGTCGGGCGCGATCCAGGCCGGGACGTACCGGATCGACAAGCCGCTTACGCCGGTGGAGCTGCTCGACAAGCTCGCCCGCGGCGACGTGGTGCTCGCCGAAATCCTGTTCGTCGAGGGCACCACCTTTCGCCAGTGGCTGGCTCAGCTGGCAAAGCAGCCGCGGGTGCGCTCGACACTGGCGGGTAAAAGCGAGGCCGAGATACGCGCGCTGCTGTCGCTCGGCGATCAGCCACCCGAAGGGTGGTTCTTCCCGGACACCTACCGCTTCGCCCCGGGAACGAGCGACGTCGAGATCCTCAAACGTGCGCGCGCGGCCATGCAACGCAGGCTCGCCGAGAGCTGGGCGGCGCGCGCTCCCGGCTCACCGCTCAAATCGCCGTACGAGGCCCTGATCCTCGCGTCCATTGTCGAGAAGGAAACCGGCACGGCCGCCGAGCGCCCCGAAATCGCCGCGGTCTTCGTCAATCGCATGCGGCGCGGCATGCGTCTGCAGACCGACCCCACCGTGATCTATGGCATCGGGGAAAAGTACGACGGCAACATTCGCAAGCGCGACCTGACCACCGACACGCCGTGGAACACGTATACCCGCGATGGGCTTCCGCCGACGCCCATCGCCATGCCGGGAGCGGGCTCCCTTGCCGCCGTGGCAAGGCCCGCGACCAACGAGTACCTGTACTTTGTCGGCAAGGGCGACGGTACCCACCAGTTCTCGCGCACGCTCGAGGAGCACAATCGGGCGGTGGCGACCTACCAGCTCAAGCGATGACCCCGCGCGGACGATTTATCACGGTTGAAGGCATCGACGGTGCCGGTAAGTCGTCGCACCTAGACTACCTTTGCGAACTGGTCAGGAAGCGAGGGCACGAAGTGGACCGGACGTTCGAGCCAGGCGGTACCCCCTTTGGCCAGAAGCTGCGCGACGTGGTCCTTCATCATCACACTTCGGCGAAGGCGGAAGCGCTGGCGATGTTCTCGGCGCGTAGTGCCCACGTGGAAGGAGTCATAGAGCCCGCATTGCTGTCCGGAACCTGGATCGTGTGTGATCGGTTCAGCGACTCCACCTATGCCTATCAATGTGGAGGACGCGGATTGGCACCGGATTTCGTCGCGTCGCTGGAAAGCCTAGTTCATCCGAACCTGCAGCCCGACGCGACCTTCCTCTTCGATCTCGACCCCGCCGTCGCGTACGAGCGCCAGCGCGGCCGCAGCCGCACGCCCGACAAGTTCGAGCGCGAACAGGCCGATTTCTTCGTGCGCGTGCGCGAGGCCTACCTCGAGCGCGCGCGGCAACATGCCTACCGGTTTCACGTGGTCGATGCCGCCGGGAGCCTCGACGAAGTGCGCCGCCGCCTGGACGACGCGCTTGCAAAGGCGTTGGCATGAAGGTGTTTCCGTGGCACCTGGCCCCGCTCACGCGGCTGCTTTCGGACCGCGCGCACCTGCCGCACGCGCTCCTCGTTCACGGCGCCGCGGGCATCGGCAAGGTGGAGTTCGCTCGCGCGCTCGCCGCGGGCACCCTGTGCGAGTCACCCCGGGCGGGAATTGCCTGCGGGGCGTGTGCCTCGTGTCATTGGTTCTCGCAGGGCAACCATCCCGACTTCCGCGAGATCGTCCCGGAGTCGGCCGCGGAAGACGACTCCGACGGCGGCGATGCAGAACCCGCCAAGGCCGAAAAGGCGAAGAGCGTCGTCATCAAGATCGACCAGATCCGCGCGGTGTCGGACTTCATGGCGCTCAGCACCCATCGCGCGGGCTACCGTGTGCTGCTGCTCCATCCCGGCGAAGCGATGCACCCGGCGGCTGCAAACGCCCTTCTGAAGACTCTTGAAGAGCCGCCGCCGCTCACGCTGATCGTGATGGTGAGCGACCGGCCCGCGCGGCTGCTCGCGACCATCCGCAGCCGTTGCCGCTTGCTTGGCCTGCCGATGCCACCGCATGCCGATGCGCTGGCGTGGCTGCGCGAGGCGGATGTAGCGCAGCCCGAGATGGCGCTCGCAAGTGCGGGCGGCGCGCCGCTGCTGGCGCGCGAGCTGGCGCAGCCTGACGCGGCCGAAATGCGCCGGCGGCTGCTCGGGGAGCTCGCCAAGCCCTCGGGCGCCGACGTGTTGCAGTTTGCCGCCGGAATCGAGCGCGGCGCAGTGGAGCGAATGATCTACTGGATGCAAACCTGGGTTCACGACCTGGTGCGAACGCGCCTTGCCGGCGACCCGCGCCATCATGGGGACTTTACCCCGGCGCTTCGATCGCGCGCCAGCGCATCCAGCCTCGAGTCGTTGTTCGCGCTCGACCGCGAACTCGCCGCCGCGCGGCGCCTCGCCACCCATCCGCTCAATCCGCGGCTGCTGGCCGAGCACCTGCTCATGGCCTACAATCGGGCCACATCCGGAAGCTTGAGGCCATGAGCGAGGTCGCGATTCCCGAGGCAACCCCGCGGCCCGGCGTCTTCACGCTGGTGATCCGCTCCAAGTCCGCGCTCTACGCCGCCTGGATGCCGCTTCTCAAGGGTGGCGGGGTTTTCCTGCCGAGCAATCGCGCGCATTCGCTGGGCGAAGAGGTGCTGATCCTGCTCACCCTGCTGGACGATCCCAACAAGATTCCCCTGCAGGGCAATGTCGCCTGGATCAACCCGGCCCATAGCGCCGGCAACCGCCCCCAGGGTATCGGCGTCCAGCTTTTGGAGAGCGACGTGGTGCGCGAGCTCAAGAAAAAGGTCGAGGGGCTTCTGGCCGGCGCGCTCCAGTCCTCGCGGCCGACGCACACCATCTAGCGTCGCCCGCCCCCACGCGCACGCGGCGGCGTGGCGCATCCCGGTAAAATGCACGGCCATGCTCGTCGATTCCCACTGCCACCTCGATTTTCCCGAGCTCAACGCGGACCTGCCCGGGGTGCTGTCCCGGATGCGTGACAATGGCGTGACCCACGCGCTCACCATCAGCACCACGCTCGCCACCTTTCCCGCCGTGCGCCGGGTCGCAGATTCCGGTGACAATGTCTGGTGCTCCGCGGGCGTGCATCCCGATGAGCGCGGCGACGCGCACGAAGTCACGCTCGACGAGCTGCTCGCAATGGCGGACGACGAGAAGGTGGTGGCGATCGGCGAAACCGGCCTCGACTACTTCCGAACCGAAGGCGACACCGAGTGGCAGCGCGAGCGGTTTCGCACCCACATCCGTGCCGCACGCCGCGCTGCCAAGCCTCTGGTGATCCATACGCGCGCCGCCGCCGAGGACACGTTGAGGCTGATGCGCGAGGAGGGCGCCGAGCAGGCTGGAGGCGTGATGCACTGCTTCACCGAGAGCTGGGAGGTCGCCCAGGCCGCGATGGCAATGGGTTTCCACATCTCGTTTTCGGGAATCGTCACCTTCAAGAATGCCGCCTCGCTGAGGGAAGTGGCGCGGCTCGTTCCCCTCGAGCGCATGCTGGTCGAAACGGATTCTCCCTATCTCGCGCCGGTTCCGCATCGCGGCAAGTCCAACCAGCCCGCGTTCGTAAAACACGTCGCCGAGGAGATTGCGCGTCTTCGCGGCATCCCGATGGAGGAGGTCGCGCGGCGCACGACCGAGAATTTCTTCCGCCTCTTTCGCCACGCCCGGCCGGCGTGAAGCCCGCCCGGATCCTCCTCTACGGCCGCGCGGGCTTCGAGAAGGAGATCGCGCAGGAGATGACGCTGCGCGCCGCCGATTTGGGCGTCGAGGGCTTCGTGAAGGCACGGCCCGACAGCGGCTTCGCGGTGTTCCACGCGCACCAGGACGCGATGGGGGTGGAGCTGGGCGAGCACCTCGACTACGGTCGGCTGGTGTTCGCACGGCAACTCCTTCGCACCGGTGACATGCTGACCGAGCTGCCGGAAGCCGACCGCGTGACGCCGATCGTCCGGGCGGCGCGCGCGCTCGGCACCCGCTTCGCCGCACTCTGGATCGAGATGCCCGACACCAATGACGGCAAGGCGCTCGCCTCGCTCACCAAGCCGCTCGCGGCCCACCTGGAAAAGGCGCTGCGCGAGGCCGGTGTGACTTTCGACGACGCGCTGGCGCCCGAGCGCCTGCACGTCTTCTTCGTGGGGGGGCGCGCCTGTTACGTGGGCGTGTCGACCGTCGGCAACAGTTCGCGCTGGCCGATGGGAATCCCAAGGCTACGTACGCCGGCGGCCGCGCCTTCACGCTCCGCGGTCAAGCTCGCCGAGGCCCTGATGGAGTTCGCCCCCGAGCGCAGCTTCGAGCCGGGTCTTTCAGCCGTGGACCTGGGGGCCTCGCCGGGCGGATGGACCTGGCAGCTGGTGCAGCGGGGCTTCATGGTGACCGCCGTCGACAATGGGCCGATGGACGAGCGCCTCCTCGACAGCGGCCAGGTGAAGCATCGGCGCGACGACGGGTTCCACTATCGCCCGCCGGATCCGGTCGCGTGGATGGTCTGCGACATGGTGGAGAGCCCCTCGCGCATCGCGCGCCTCGTGGCCAAGTGGGCAGCCGAGGGCTGGTGCCGGGAGTCGATCTTCAACCTGAAGCTGCCGATGAAGAAGCGCTGGGAGGAAGTCGAACGCTGCCGTGGAATCATCGACGAGGCCCTCGGCGGCGGCGGCTACTACCTGCGCTTCAAGCACCTCTATCACGACCGCGAGGAGGTCACCGGCTACCTGGCGCGACGCGTGGGCCCGCCGGTACACTCGGAAGAATGAGCGAGCGCATCGTCATCAGCGAGTTCATGGACGCGCCCGCGGTGCAGCGGCTGAAGGCGCGTTTCGACGTCGACTACCGGCCCAAGCTGGTGGACGACCTGGCGGCGCTCGAGGCCGCGCTCCCCCTCGCGGATGCCTGGATCGTGCGCAACCGGACCCCGGTGCGGGGCGCGCTGCTGCGTGCCGCGGAACGCCTGCGCGTGGTCGGACGCCTCGGCGTCGGCCTCGACAACATCGACGCCGCGGCTTGCGAATCGCGCGGCATCGAGGTGATCCCGGCCACCGGCGCGAATGCCGAATCGGTGGCCGAATACGTGGTGACCGCGGCCCTGGTGCTGTTGCGTGGCGCTTATTTTTCGACACGCGCCGTCGAGGCGGGAACCTGGCCGCGGCAGATGCTCTCGCAGGGGCGCGAGGCAACGGGCAAGGTGATCGGCATTGTCGGCTTCGGAAACATCGGGCGCCTGACGGCACGCAAGGGGGCCGCGATCGGCATGCAGGCGCTGGGCTACGATCCGCAGGTCACCCACGGCGATCCCTGCTGGTCCGACGCCGGGACCGTTCCGACCACGCTCGACGAGCTCCTCGTACGCAGCGACGTCGTCTCGCTGCACCTGCCGCTCACCGACGCCACTCGCGGGTTGATCGGCCGCGAGCGCCTAGCGCTGATGAAGCGCAACGCAATCCTCATCAACACGGCGCGTGGGGGAATCGTGGACGAGTCGGCGCTCGCGTCGATGCTGCGGGAAGGGCGCCTCGGAGGGGCCGCGTTCGATGTGTTCGAGCACGAGCCGCTCGCCGCGGGCTCGCCTCTCGCGGGCGCGCCGCGCCTGCTGCTTACGCCGCACATCGCGGGCGTGACGCTCGAGTCCAACGAGCGGGTGAGCGCGCTCATCGCGCAGCGCGTTGCCGAAGCCCTCGATCGGGCGCGCTGAACGCGTCAAGTGGCCGTTGCTAGTCCTTGAAGACCTGGAATAAATTGTTGAAGTCGTCGGTCCATAGCCGCCAGTCGGGCCGCGGCGCCACCGGC
>JANNKG010000232.1:0-5448 GCA_031396185.1 Burkholderiales bacterium
AAGGCGATCCTCGGCGCGCCCGACAGCGTGCTGCTGCTGGGCGAGGCCGGGCCGCGCAGCGTGGCGCTGCCGTCCGCCGTGAAGCGATGAACCTCGATCGCCTGATCCAGAAAATCTCGGCGCTGGTCTTCGACCACCGCAAGGCGTGGCTCGTGGTATTCGCGGCGATGACGGTGCTCTTCGCCGCCTCGGCCTCGCGCATGGTGGTCGACGCCGGCTTCAACAAGATGGTGCCGTTGAAGCACGAGTACATGAAGGTGTACCGCGAGTACGAGAAGGTGTTCGGCGGCGCCAACCGCGTGGCCATCGCCCTCATCCAGAAGGACGGCGACATCTACAACAAGGAGTTCATGGCGAAGCTGAAGGGCCTCACCGACGACGTGTTCCTGCTAAATGGCGCCGATCGCCCGTCGGTCAAGTCGCTCTTCACCCCCAACACGCGCTTCATCGAGGTGATCGAGGAGGGCTTCGCGGGCGGCAACGTCATTCCCGCCACGTTCCAGGGCACCGACGCGGACCTGGCGAAGGTGCGCGAGAACGTGACCAAGTCCTCCGAAATCGGCCGCACCGTGGCCACCGACTTTTCGGGCGCGCTGGTGAGCGCGGGCCTGCTCGAGATCGATCCGCAGACCGGCAAGCGCCTGAATTATTTCGAGGTCGCGGGAAAGCTCGAGGAGCTGCGCGCGAAGTACCAGGGCGAGCGGCACAGCGTGCACATCATCGGGTTCGCCAAGGCGGTGGGCGACATCCGCGACGGCGCCCGCGGCGTGGTGACCTTCTTTGGCGTGGCCTTCGTGATCACGCTGGTCCTGATGCTGTGGTTCGTGAAGGACGTGAAGCTGACGGTAGTGGCCCTCATCGTGGCGATGATGCCGGTGCTCTGGCTGCTGGGCACGCTGCCGCTGCTGGGCTTCGGCATCGACCCGCTCTCGATCCTGGTGCCGTTCCTGATCTTCTCCATCGGCGTCTCCCACGCCGTGCAGATGACCAAGACGTGGGAGCGCGAGGTGGTCTCCGGCGTCGATAGCCTCATGGCCGCCAAGCGTTCCTTCGCCAAGCTCTTCATCCCCGGCACCCTGGCGCTTCTCACCAACGTGCTCGGCTTCGCCGTGATCATGCTGATCCCCATCGACATCGTGCGCGAGCTCGGCATTACGGCGTCGCTCGGCGTGGCGTGGATGATCATCACCAACAAGATGCTGCTGCCGATCCTGCTGTCGTACCTGTCGATGTCCCGCGGGGCGCTGCAGAAGCAGGCTTTCGAGGAGGGCCACGTGCACCGCTTCTGGCGCGCGGCCGCCCGGGGCGTCGAGCGCCCGCGCGCCATGGTCATCATCGGCATCTCGCTCGCGATCCTGGCCGTCGGCCTCTTCCAGGCGCACCGCCTCAAGGTCGGCGACTACGGCATCGGCGTGCCGGAGCTGCGGCCCGAGTCGCGCTACAACCTGGACAACGCGAAGATCGTGGAGAAGTTCGCCATCGGCGTGAACACCCTCGGAGTCGTTGCGCAGACCAAGGGCGTGCAGGGCGCCTGCACCAATTACGAAGTCATGGGGACGATCGAGCGCTTCGACTGGTTCATGCAGAACGTGGCCGGAACGCAGTCGGTGATCTCGCTTCCCAGCCTCGCGAAAGTAGTCAACTCCGGCTTCAACGAGGGCAACATCAAGTGGCGGCAGTTGCCGCGCGATCCGCAGGTGATGGCGCAGGCGGTGACGCCGATCGACACCGCGACGGGCCTCCTCAATCCCGACTGCAGCGCCATGCAGGTGCTGGTGAACACCACCGACCAGCAGGGCGAAACCATCGCGAACCTGGTGGACGAGGTGAAGCAGTTCGCAAGAGCGGCCAACACCGACAAGCTGGAGTTCAAGCTCGCCACCGGCAACGTCGGCGTGATGGCGGCCACCAACGAGGCGGTGGACAAGGCGCGCTGGGAGATGAACTTCGCCATCTTTGGCGCCTTGATGGTGATGTGCTTGATCACCTTCCGGAGCCTGCGCGCCACGCTCTGCATCCTGATTCCGCTGGCGATCGTCTCGGTGCTGTGCGAGGCATTGATGCCGACGCTCGGCATCGGCCTGAAGGTTTCGACGCTGCCGGTGATCGCGCTCGGCGTGGGGGTGGGCGTCGACTACGGCATCTACCTCTACGATCGCATCGAGATCCACCTCGAGGAGGGCAAAGACCTGGCCACCGCGTTCTACGAGGCGCTGGTCGAGCGCGGCACGGCGATGGTGTTCACCGCCGTCACCATGACGATCGGCGTCGGCACCTGGGCGTTTTCGGCGCTCAAGTTCCAGGCCGACATGGGCATCCTGCTGGCGTTCATGTTCTTCCTGAACATGCTGGGTGCCCTGCTGCTGCTGCCCGCGCTCGCGGCATTCCTGCTGAAGCCGCATGCGCCCGCGGCGAAGGCGCCTGACAGTCGCGTCTAGGCCTGCAGCTCCGACAGCCGGCGCGCCGCCGCCGAGAAGAACCGGATGAGCCAGTCCACCAGCCGGGAGGCTGCCCCGTCACCGCCGCAATGGTGTCGCACGAGGATCGATGCGTACTCGGTGACGTCTGAGCCTCGCGCCAGGGGTGTGGGCCGGCAGATCTCGGGCAGCCTTTCGAGATCGCTCGGCGACAACAGTGCTACGAAGTCTCTCGCGATGGCGACGACGTCGGCTTCCGAAGATGCCGCGTCGAGCCGGCGCTGCCAGATCGGCAAGGACATGGGATGGGAATATGCGTCCCGTACCCCAGAACGGGTCAAGCGGAAGTGTCCTACATCCCCCCATGGACATGTATCTAGGTACGGCACATACCATCGCCCCTTTGGCTCGATGCCCGAGGTAGGCCTGAATGCCGGCGATGACGATTGGAAGGCTCGCAAAAGTGCTGGGCGTGAACGTGGAGACGATTCGGTATTACCAGCGCCGCGGGTTGATCGAGGAACCGCAGCGGCCTTTGACCGGTTATCGGAAATATTCGGCGCTCACCATCGCGCGCATGAACTTCATCCGCCGCGCCCAGCAGCTCGGGTTCTCGCTTGCCGAAGTGGAGCAGCTCATCAAGCTCGAGGACGGGCGCAATTGCCGCGAGGTGCGCTTGATCGCGGAAAGCAAGTTCTCGGCCCTCGAGCGCCAGATCGCCGAGCTCGAGCGCATGCGCCGCGCGCTCCAGCAGTTGATCGCTGCCTGCAAGGCGAATCGCAGTCGGAAGGCCTGCCCGATCATCACGCTCCTGGCGTCGACCGCCGCTATCTGACAGCGTCGCCCACCGCCACGCGTCCGACCGTCTCGGTGACCAGGTTCATGCCAAATATCGGGCCGAACTCCTTGGTGTCGCGGTAGGTGGCGAGCGTGGCGAGCGGCTCCGGCCCGCGGACCTCTCCGGTCGTCTGGTCGGTCGTCGTGACCTGGCAGCGCCCGCAGCTCTTGGCGCCGCGCAGCACTGCCGTGCCCACTCGAATCTCCCCCCACCCATCCTCCGCATAGGCGTCCGATCCGGACACGACGATGTTCGGCCGGAAGCGGTTCATCGGCAGCGCCGGGTGCTTGCGCGTCGCCAGGCGCGCGTTGAGGTCGGCGAGCGACGCTTCGCCCACGAGCAGGTATGCGTAGCCATCGGCAAAGCCCACCAGCCGGTCACCGCCCGAGTACTCCGGGTTCGAGTGGCGCTGGCTGCTGTCCGGCATGTAGACCAGGCGGCAAGTCACGCCCAGGTATTCCGAGAGCCATGCGTCGGCCTCCGGGGACACGGCAAGCGCATCGCAGACGCTATTCCAGACGCGCACGCGCATCGGCTGCCCATTCGTGGGGTGCAGCGGCACCGCAACCCGCCCGGCATCGGGGGCGGACAGCGCGAGCTCGCCCGCGTCAATGTCGGTCCAGACCGTTGCCATGCTGGGATAGTCGCGCTGCGTGAAGAATTGGCCCTGGGCATCAACCACCATCCAGCGGCGGTCGTGCTCGAGGCCCCGATGGGTGCAGTTGGACGCTTCGAGATCCACGCCCTTGAGCCCCTTGACGGGATAGACGTGCAGGGATGTGATGGTGATCGGCATGCTCTAAAATACCTCACACCTCCGGCTAAAGGAATCGCCATGGCACTCTGGGACAAGTTGATGGGCGAACTGGTCGACATCGTCGAATGGCTCGACGACAGCAACGACACGCTCGCCTACCGTTTCGAGCGCTACCAGAACGAGATCAAGCACGGCGCCAAGCTGGTGGTGCGTGAGGGTCAGATGGCCGCGTTCATCAACGAGGGCAAGCTCGCCGACGTTTTCAAGCCCGGCACCTACACGCTTGATACCAAGAACCTGCCGATCCTCGCCACCTTGCGCGGCTGGAAGTTCGGCTTCAACAGCCCCTTCAAGGCCGAGGTGTATTTCGTCTCGACGCGCAAGTTCACCGACATGAAGTGGGGCACGCCCGGGCCGGCGATGATGCGCGACGCCGACTTCGGCATGGTGCGCGCCACCGCCTTCGGCCTGTATGCCATCCGCGTGAAGGACCCGGGCCTGTTCGTGAAGGACCTGGTCGGCACCGACAACCGCTTCACCACCGACGAGATCCAGGAAAACCTGCGCGGCAAGATCGGCCTGCGCGTGAAGGAGGTGATGCCCGAACTCGGCATCCCCGTGATCGAGATGGAAGCCCAGGTTACCGAGATGGGCAAGCGGCTGCGCGAACGCCTGTCGCCCGAATTCGAGGGCCTGGGCATCGAGCTGGTGGAAGTGCAGGTGCAGGACATCGGCCTGCCCGAGGAAGTCGAGAAGGCCATCGACAAGCGCGGCGCGATCGCCGCCGTGGGCAACCTGCAGGCCTATACGCAATACGAGACCGCGTCGTCCATCCGCGATGCCGCCAACAACCCGGGCGGCGCGGCCGGGGTGGGCATGGGCCTGGGCGCGGGCATGGCGATGGGAGCGCAGATGGCCAATGCCATGGGCGGTGCGCTGGCCGGCGGCGGCGCAAGCGCCCAGGCTTCCGCGGCGCCGCCGCCGGTTCCCGGCGCGCTCGCCTTCCATGTGGCCGTGGGCCAGCAGCAGACGGGCCCCTTCGAAATGGCCGCGCTGCAGCAGCAAGTCGCCGGCGGCAAGCTCACGCGCGCGACACTCGTGTGGAAGTCGGGCATGGCGCAGTGGGTGAAGGCGGGCGAGGTGGCCGAGCTCTCGGGCCTGTTCGCGAACTCGCCTCCGCCGGTCCCGGGCGCCTAGGCCCGGCGCCAGGAATAACTCCCAGGGTCCCGGCGCACGCCGGGACCGCGACTGCCCGTGGACCCCGTGGACCAGGAAGCCCTCCAGCCGACGCGCCCCGAGAACGAGTTCATTCGCACATTCCCGTGCGCGGGCTGCGGGGCGAAGCTCGCCTTCGCGCCCGGAACGGCGGAGCTCAAGTGCGAGTACTGCGGCACCGCCAACGACATCGAGGAGAACGACGAGCGCGTCGAGGAGCT
>JANNKG010000244.1:0-9637 GCA_031396185.1 Burkholderiales bacterium
CGACGACTACAAGCAGTGGGCGAAGGAGTACCACTCGCGCGGGCGCTCCAGCGGCTCGCAGGATTCGCCCGCGGTCAGCCGCAAGGACGAGCGCCGCAACGAAGCGCGGCTGCGCCAGCAAACCGCGAACGCCCGCAAGCCCTTCGAGAAGAAGCTGGCCGCCATCGAGAAGGAGCTCGAGCCGCTCAGCGCGGAATCGAAGCTGAACGAGGCATGGCTCGCCGCGCCTGAAGCCTACGACGAGGCGAACCGCGAGCGCCTCCAGGCCGCACTCAGGCGGCGCGGGGAGATCGCCGAGCGAATTACCCAGCTGGAGAGCGATTGGCTGTGGAACCAGGCGCAGATGGAAGAGGCGGTGCGGGCAAATACCGCATGAGCAGCTCGCCCGGCTCGAGCGCGATCCACGAGTCGGGAGCGGCAAGGGTAAATCCGAGCCGCTCGAGCAGGCGCAGCGAGCGCTGATTCTCCTGCTTGAGCACCGCCGAAAAGCGCTGGACCTGATAGCGCTCGACCAGCTCGGCGATCATCGCCTGCACCGCTTCGTACGCGAAGCCCCGCCCCCACGAAGCGCTCGAAAGCACGTAGGCAATGGCTGCGCGGCCGTCGGGATGCAGCGTGGCCTGCACAAAGCCGATGGGCCCCAATGCCGGCAGGCGAATGACCCAGTTGAGCCAGCGTTCCCGTCCGTCGGCGGATTGCCGCGTTTCCAGCTTGGCGTACCGCGTGCGCAGCCACTCGGGCGACGGCGGCGGCTCGTTTTCGTATTGGTAGATCGCCGCGTCGCTCAGTACCGCGAACATCGCTCTCGCGTGCGCGGCCACTTGCGGCTCGAGCGTGAGCCTGGCGGTGTGGATGGCTCGCATCCGGAACCTCAGGCGCCGGACGGCCTCACTTACGGGGAGCTTGCGGACGCGGCCGGTGGAAGTACTCGCCGATGAGCGTCTCGTTTTGCGAGACATAGGTGCGCATCTCCCCCATCAGCCGCTCGCCGCAGTTCTGGTGGTTGCCCTTCACGTGCTGCCGCAGCTTCGGATCGGAGGCAATCTCGGCCTTGGTGGCCTGGTACACGGCGTCGAGGCCCTCGTCCCCGTAATAGGTCCCCACCGAGCGAACCACCTCCGCCAGCCGGGTGGACAGCTCCATCAGGGCGCGCGACTTGTCGTTGGGAAAAGTGGGGAATTCGGGGCTCGCGAGGCAGATATCGAGCATCGCACCCGCCTGGGCCAGGAGGTAGACGTTGGCCATCATCCGCGAGGGGGGCGTTCGCGACTGGGCGGGAAGGCTGCCGGCGACGGCCAGGAACAACAGGAGGGCAGTGGCTCGAAGCATTGTCATGATGTTTACCTCGCCGCATTATGATGCAGGTTTTGACGGGGGGTTCCATGCAGATCTTCGCACGCGTTGTCATCGCATCGTTAGTTGCCGCCTTTTCGGGCGCGGCCCATTCCCAGGGCACCGCGGTCGCCATCGGCATCAGCGGGTGGACCGGCTTCGCTCCGCTCACCCTCGCGCGGGAAGCCGGTATTTTCAGGAAGAATGGCCTCGACGTCTCCATCAAGAAGATCCCGCAAAAAGACCGCCACCTGGCGATCGCCTCGGGCGACATCCAGTGCGCCGCCACCACCGTCGAGACATGGGTCGCGTGGAATGCGAACGGTGTTGCGACACGGCAGATTTTCCAGATGGACAAGAGCTTCGGTGCCGATGGCATGGCGGTGAGAAACGACGTGCGCTCCATCGCGGACCTCAAGGGCAAGAGAGTGGCGGCGTCGGCGCCGGGAACGGCACCGTACTTCACGCTCGCCTGGTTCCTCAAGAAGAACGGGCTGTCGGTGAAGGACGTGAGTGTCGTGAATCTCGAGCCCCAGGCCGCGGCCAGCGCGTTCGTGAGCGGGCAGGACATCGCCGCGGCGATGACCTACGAGCCTTACCTGTCCTCGGTTCGCTCCAGCCCGGCGGCCGGGCGCATCATCGCCACCACGCTCGACTATCCGATGATCATGGACACCTTCGGCTGCACGCCGAAGTTCCTCGCCGACAATCCCAAGGCGGCCCAGGCGCTGGCCGACAGCTACTTCGAGGCGATCGAGATGATCAGCCGCGACCCGAAGAAGAGCTTCGAGATCATGGGAGCGGACGTGAAGCAGACGCCCGAGCAGTTCGAGGCCTCGCAGAAATACCTGCGCTGGCAGGACCGGGAAGCCAACCGCAAGTTCTTCGCGGGCGAGCACCAGGCATTCTCGAAGGAAGCGGCCGAGCTCCTTCTCGAGGTCGGCATCATCAAGTCGATCCCCGACATCGCCACCATCGTCGATACCCGCTTCATAAAATGATGGTCATTCCCGCGTAGGCGGGAACCCAGGCCAAGTTGACGCCGCTTAAGCCCATCTCCCGCGGCGCCCGGCTGGCGCTGGGCGTCGCGTTCTTCGTGGCGTTCGTCGGAGTGTGGGCAGTAGCCACGCTGGGCGGGTTCGTCCCGAAGACGTTCCTCGCCGACCCCATTACGATGCTTCGCGAGGGGTATGAGCTGTTCGCGAAGCACGGCTTCGCCAAGGACGTGGGCCTCACGGTATGGCGCGTGCTCGGTGGTTTCCTGATCGCGTCCGCGGCCGCGGTGCCGCTCGGCATCGCCATGGGCGCGTGGAAGCCGGTCGAGGCGTTCTTCGAGCCGTTCATCTCGTTCTCGCGCTACCTGCCGGCTTCCGCATTCATCCCGCTGCTCATCCTCTGGGCCGGCATCGGCGAAGCGCAGAAGCTCTCGTTGATCTTCATCGGTTCGTTTTTCCCGATGGTGCTGATGATCGCGGTGAAGGTCGGTGCCACCCGCCGCGACCTGGTGGAGGCCGCGTACACCCTGGGGTGCACCGATTGGGGAATCGTGCGGCGCGTGCTGGTCCCGGCGAGCGCACCGGAGATCGCCGAGATCCTTCGCACCGTGATGGGCTGGGCCTGGACCTACGTGATCGTGGCGGAGCTGATCGGCTCCGAGCGCGGCATCGGCCACATGATCACCGACAGCCAGGCGCTCCTCAATACCGGCCAGATCATCTTCGGGATCATTGTGATCGGCGTGATCGGGCTGGCTTCCGATTATGCGTTCAAGGCCGCGAACCACCGCATGTTCCGGTGGGCGGCGTGAGCACGCCGCGGCTTTCCATCGAGGCCGTCAGCCGCACTTTCGCGGGCGTGCGTGGCGGAGCGCCGACGCGCGCACTCGACGAGACCACCCTTGCGGTCGAGGACAACGACTTCATCGCAATCCTCGGGCCCTCGGGATGCGGCAAGTCGACGTTGCTCCGGATCGTGGCGGGGCTCGATTCCGCGACCTCGGGGCAAGTGTTGCTCGATGGCGAGGTCGTGCGCGGGCCGGGGCCGGATCGCGGGATGGTGTTTCAGTCGTACACGCTGTTTCCGTGGCTCACGGTTCGCGAGAACATCGGGTTCGGATTGCGCGAGCGCGGAGTCTCCGTCTCCCAATGCGATCCCGCGGTTGCCGACTACGTGAATCGCATGGGGCTCACCGGATTCGAGAACCACTACCCGAAGGAGCTTTCCGGGGGGATGCAACAGCGCACCGCGCTCGCGCGGGCGCTGGCGAACCAGCCCAAGATCCTCCTCCTCGACGAGCCGTTCGGGGCGCTGGACCACCAGACGCGGTCACTGATGCAGGAGTTGCTGCTGCAGACGTGGGAGGCCGATCGAAAGACCGTGCTATTCGTGACGCACGATATCGACGAAGCGATCTTCATGGCGAATCGCGTGGCGGTCTTCAGCGCCCGCCCCGGGCACATCAAGTCCCACGTCACGATCGACCTCGAGCACCCGCGGCACTACACCGTCAAGACAACGGCGCGTTTCGCGGAATACAAGGCGCGGCTCACCGAGGACATCCGGTCCGAGGCGGTCCGCGCCCTGGTGGAGCGCTAGCGCCGGCCGTAGTTGCGAACGCCGCGGCAGCGCGAGAAGTCGAGGTCGTCCTGGCGCTCGCCTTCACGCACGCCTTCGAAGTGGCGCGCGCGGGGATTCCAGCATTCGTATTGCCCTTCGCGGTAGTCGCGGCGGGAGTCGTTCCAGCGGTCGTCGCGATAGCGGAAGTCCCTGCTGTTGTCCCTGTAGTACCGCGACGTGTCCCATTCCTGCCGCTCGTATTGGGGCATGCGGACGTCGCCGCGCTCGTCGTAGTACTCCTGCGCAAGAACTGCGGGAGCAATTACGGTTGCAAGAGTGCCAAGCGCCAAGGCCATCGATTTCATCATGTCTCCAGGGGAATCGTGCTTAGATTCCAATTAGACCGGGGGGCTTGGCCCGGCGTTCGCTTCACCTATGCGCCCAAAGGCGTAGGACGAAGGCTACAGCGGGCGTGACTGGCTTCGCAGGATGCGCGCTGCTTCCTCAAGCTGGGCATCGCCGATTTCGCGCACCACGCCTTCGAGGTCCACCGCCCGTTCGTCCCGCTGGAACTGCCCGGTGAGCGCAGTCTCGGGGGTGAGCTCGCCCGCCTGGTAGATCGCCCAGATCTCCTGGCCGTAGTTGGTGGCGAGGATCTCGGGGGCGAAGCGGCCGAAGAAATTTCGCAGGTTCGCCACGTCGCGCTCGAGCATCGCGGGCGCGTGATTGTTGCCGGCCGCGTCCACCGCCTGCGGCAGGTCGATGATCACCGGGCCGTCCGCGCCGGCGAGGATGTTGAACTCGCTCAAGTCGCCGTGGATCACGCCCGCGCAGAGCATCCGGACCACCTCGCCGAGCAGGCGCCGGTGGAAATCGCGCGCCTCGTCCGCCGAAAACTGCACGTCGTTCAGCCGCGGGGCCGCATTGCCCTCGGCGTCGGTGACGAGCTCCATCAGGAGCACGCCTTCGTGAAAGTTGTAAGGAGTGGGCACGCGCACGCCGGCCGCGGCGAGACGATACAGGGCATTGACCTCGGCGCTCTGCCAGGCGCGCTCCTGGGATTCGCGGCCGTAGCGGGAGCCCTTGGCCATCGCGCGGGCCTGGCGGGAATTCTTGGTCTTGCGGTTCTCGGTGTAGTCGACTGCCTGGCGGAAGCTGCGCTTGTCGGCCTCCTTGTACACCTTGGCGCAGCGCGTCTCGGAGGCCACGCGTACCACGAAAACCTGCGCTTCCTTGCCGCTCATGAGCTGGCGCACGACGCTGTCGATGACGCCTTCTTCGACGAGCGGGCGCAGGCGCTGGGGGATCTTCATGCCGCTATTGTGAGGGATTCGACCCCTCGCGTCCCCGGGGCGGGGCCGGAGAGATCAGCGATGCTTAACGCGTCCCAGCCGTTTCGCGTTCGCGACGGCTTCGCGGTGCACCGGCGCCATGCCCTTGCCGATCACGCCGAGCGCGGCATTCTGCCACTGGGCTGCAATCGCCTTTGCGGTGAGCGGGCGCGCGGTCCAGAACGAGCGCATCAACGACGCCGCGAGCCTCTGGTTGGCGACGAAGGCCTGCATCGCCATGGCATTCCACGATTGGGCGAACACCGTGGCTTTCTCGGCCCCCATCCGATGGAACTCCTTGCGATCGCGCTCCGAGGGCGAGGAACCTGCCATGGCCATCCGCGCGACGCGGTGGGCGATGACCTGGGGGGCGACAAAGGCGAGTTCAACCGACTTGGCGGCCAGGGATCGGGTTCTGCGTTTGCGGTATGGCATGGGCTCCTCGGCGGTGCGCGGCTGGAAGGGACGCTTGTTAGTCCGTCGAAGGTCCGCCGCGTTCAGCGGCCGGCCCCCTCCTCACTGCGCCACCAGGCCTCCGTACCCTCGATATGAATCAGGATTTCATCGGCGACGTATGACAGGTCCTTGGCCTGCAAGCGCAGCCCCGGATCATGCAACTCCGCGTGCACGGACTCCCACGCGTCCCATTGGGCAGAGTCATTGGTCGTGTTGGCGCGCAGCAGCCGCAGCTCGTGCTCGAAGAGATCGCGCACGGCCTCGAATTCCGCCGAGGGGCGGAATGCACCGCTGCGCCAGGGCAGATCGGCATCGCCTGGCTTGACTTCGATCGTGCCGATGACGTCGCTTCCGCGCACCAGCTGCAAGGTGCCGGGAATCTGTAGTTTCGTCACGCATCCTCCATGAGCCTGGATTGTGAATTTTTGACGACCCCAATCCTAAGCGATGTGGGATCCTGCGGGGTCGGTCCGGAGGGTCAGCACCGCGGTCGGAAAGGTGGCGAGCAGTTCGCCCACGCCGATTCCCCCGCTTACCAGGCGATGCTCGCGCCCCGAGAGCACGTCGCCCAGCACCGCGTCTTCCTTGAAGAACGGCAGGTGCACGCG
Source organism: Burkholderiales bacterium (assembly GCA_031396185.1). Classification (GTDB taxonomy): domain Bacteria; phylum Pseudomonadota; class Gammaproteobacteria; order Burkholderiales; family Usitatibacteraceae; genus Usitatibacter. The sequence continues at coordinate 6,284 of JANNKG010000244.1, forward strand.
CGTATCGCGCCATGCGGAATCGCCGCAGGGCAGCTGCGCCGGTTTCACTCCGAGCCCTGCGATGAGCCGCGGCGCGACGGTGACCACCGCCTCGCCGCCATGGCGGCGGGCGAAGGCGATCAAGTGCCGCGAATGCATGCCGGTCACTCGCACCGCGGTGTAGCCGCCCTTGAGGAAGAGCGACTCCCGGGACTTTCGAAGCTGTAGCAAGCGCCACAGCACGTAGAGCTTCGCGCGCCCGTCGCCAAGGTTGTCGAGCATCGAAGCCAGCGCACCCTCGAGCGGCGCTCGCAATGCCTCGATTTCGGCCAGCAGCGCGCGGCGGCGTTCGTAGTCCACCGGGCGGCGGTTGTCGGGGTCGACGAGCGAAAAATCCCAGACCTCGTTTCCCTGGTAGGTGTCGGGCACGCCGGGCGAGGTGAGCTTCACCGTGATCATTGAAAGGCCGTTCAGGAGCCCGATCCAGGTGACGGGGACCACCGCCGCGCGGAAGTCCTGCAGGAACGCGTTGCCGGGGCGCTCGTCCAGGAGTGCGCGCACGAACGCGGTCGTGGCCGCCTCGTAGGGTTGGTTCACGTTGGCCCAGCTGGTGCGCTGCTTCGCCTCGCGCGTGGCCTTCTGCATGTACGCCACGATCCGTTCGGTATAGGCGCCGGGATCTGGCCCGCTCCCAACGGAGCCCTCGACGGGAAAACTGCCAAGAAGGGTCTGGTAAAGCAGGTATTCGTCGTTTCGCGAAGGCGCCGCCACTCCGTCCACATCCGCCTTGTGCGCGGCATTCATCCGGTGCCATTTGCGCAGCTGCAGCCGCCACTCCGGCACCATCTCCGAAATCACGTCGATGCGTGCGCGCACGTCCTCGGAGCGCTTGTTGTCATGGGTGGAGGTCGCGAGCATCGTGTGCGGCCAGTGGCGGGCACGGTGGGAGCTGGCGCGGTGGAAGCGCGCCGGGGGGAACCCGAACTCATCGGGATCGCCGCCCACGTCGTTCAGCGATACCAGCCGGTTGTAGATGTAGAACGAGGTGTCTTCGACGCCCTTGGCCATGACCGGGGATGTGAGCTGCTGGAACTTGCGGGCGAACTGACGCAAGGCCGCGGCGAGGGTGGGGGAGCGGGTGGGCAGTTCGCAAGTGAGGACATCGCGCAGGAAGTCGAACACGCTCACGTCGGCCGCCCGGCTTTCGGAGCGCGCCCGCTGGACCGCCCACTCGATGTAGCGGAGGTCCTCGGGCCCGACGTGGTCGTCGATGTAGGTGCGATAGACGGGGAACGCCGAGATCACGTCCGCCAGGCCCTCGCGCAGGGTCGTGAAGGTGAAGTCGCGGGTGTTGCGGTCGGAACGCCCTATGCGCGCGAGGCGGCTGGTGAGCACGGTGAGCTCGCTCGCGAGCGCCGAGCGAAGGATGAGCCGCTTAGAGCGGCGAGCGATCTCGGCGAAGCTGTCGCCGTCCTCGATGAACGCGTGGTAGGTGCGCGTGAGGCGCGCCTCGGCCGTCGAGTCCACGAAAATCCCGTTCACCACGTTGGCGAAGCGATAGCCGGTGGTGCCGTGCACTGCCCAGTCCTCGGGCAGGTTTTCGAAGGGCGCCACGATCTTCTCCACCACCACGTAGGTTGGCTTCCCGCAGGCCTCCTGAAGCCGCCTGAAGTACTCGCGCGGGTCGTAGAGGCCGTCGGGGTGATCGATGCGCAGCGCCTCCACCGAGCCGTCCTTCACCAGCTGCAGCACCATGCGGTGCGTCACGTCGAACACCGCGCGGTTTTCCTGGCGCAGCGCCGCCAGGTCGTTGATGTCAAAGAAGCGCCGGTAGTTGATCTCGTCCTGCGCCACGCGCCAGTACGCGAGCCGGTAAGGCTGGCGCTCGAGGAGGTCGTGAAGCTCGTCGAAGCTCACCGGGTCGTCGGAGCGGCCGTTGAGCGTCGCCACCGCACGGGTGATCGCCTCGCTCACCGCGCTGTTGGCGCGGGCGAGGAGCGCGAGGCGGCCCTTGGAGACTTCCTTGTTCAGGTTTCGCTCGTCCATGCGCGCGCGCGCCGTCTCGTCGCGCTTCGGCAGCCGCGCAAAGCTCTCCATCAGCGAGCGCAGCGCCTGCGCCTGGTGGCCGAGCTCCTCCCCCGAGGCTTCGAGGGCGCGTACCGCGGGCGCCATGATGCGCGGATACTGCTGCGGGTCGATCGGCAGCCGGTGCTCGAAGTACCGGACGGCGAACGTGCCGGTCGCGGCATCGAAGGCGAGTTGCAACTTGCCTCCCGCGAGCTCCACGCCGTAATGGTCTCCCAGCAGCGGCAGCAGCACGCGGTTGGCAAGATGTTCGGACGGGGGCAGCCAGTCGATGTCGAAAAAATCGGCGAGCGTGGAGGCCGGCCCGTTCTCGAGAAGGTCCTGCCACCACTCGTTGTCCGCGCCGAGGACGCCCATGTGGTTGGGAACGATGTCCATCACCTGCGCCATGCCGTGGCGCTTGAGCTCGGCGACGAACGCGTCGAAGTCCGCCCGCGTACCGATCTCGGGGTTCAGCTCGTCATGGTCGATGATGTCGTAGCCGTGCTTGCTTCCCGGGCGCGCGCGCAGGAAGGGCGAGCAATAGACGTGGCTTACGCCCAGCGCCGCGAGGTAGGGAACCAGCCGCGTCGCATCGCGGAAGGTGAAATCGCCGTGCAGCTGCAGCCGGTAGGTGGCCCGCGGAATGCGGGCCTCGAGAATGCGCGCCGGCACGTCGCGCCGGTTGCGGCGCCCGCCGCGCGCCTCCGATAGCAGCCGCGCCAGCCGTCGCAAGCGCTCGTCGCGTCCCCACGCCTCGATCGGCAATGGCAGCTTGCGCCGCCAGTTCGGGTGCTCCTCGATAGTGCCGGGCAGGTTCGCCTGCTCGGGCATGCCGAGCACATCCTCCATCTGCACCACCATCACGCTCGCGGCGGCGCGCGCGAGGAAAACCTGCACGGCGTCGCGCAGGCCGTCGGTCGCCGGGCCACGGTCGGGGGTGCCGGGATCGGCCAGCCCTTGATGCACGAGTGCCGCCACCAGCTCACGGCGCGCAACGGCGCGCTCTTCGCGCTGTTGCGCATGCGAGGTTTCGTCGAAGTGCCCCAGCGCGTTGCGCGTGCGCAGGTCCTCGTCCTGCCACCAGCCGGTAAAGGTGGGCAGGTCGTGCGTGGACCACGCGACCAGCGCGCCTTGCGGATACTCCGGCGGCGCCTTGAAGCGGTGCCCCTCGCGCTCAAAGAGGAGCAACCGGTAGGAGAGCACGCGGGCCTCGGCAAGGCGCTTGCGCAGCTCGTCGGAAACGGTGCCGAGGTCCTCGCCGATCACCAGGCAGCGGTTGCGGTGGCTCTCGAGGGCGACGATGCCGAG
>JANNKG010000290.1:0-2257 GCA_031396185.1 Burkholderiales bacterium
GGGCTCGTAGGCGACGCGCCCGCGGGCGATGGCCTGACGGTGCATGCCATCGCGCTGGTTGTTGTGCACCTGGGCGACCGGCGTATTGATCGGGATCTCGTGGAAGTTGGGGCCGCCGAGGCGCGAGATCTGCGTGTCGAAATACGAATGGATGCGCCCGGCGAGGAGCGGATCGTTGGAGAAGTCGATTCCCGGGACCATGTTCTGCACGCCGAAGGCGACCTGCTCGGTCTCGGCGAAGAAATTGTCGGGGTTGCGGTTGAGCACCATGCGGCCCACGGGCGTGACCGGCACCAGCTCCTCGGGCACGATCTTGGTCGGGTCGAGCACGTCGAACGAGAACCCGTTGGCCTGCTCTTCGGTGAACACCTGCAGGCCCAGCTCGTACTCGGGGAAGACGCCGGCCTCGATCGACTCCCACAGGTCGCGGCGATGGAAGTCGGGATCCGCGCCGTTGATCTTCAGGCACTCGTCCCAGTCCATCGAGTGCGTGCCCTGCACCGGGTTCCAGTGAAATTTCACGAAGCGCGACTCGCCCTTGGCGTGGACCAGCCGGAAGGTGTGCACGCCGAAGCCCTGCATCTTGGCGAAGCTGCGCGGGATCCCGCGGTCGCTCATCACCCACATCAGCATGTGGGTGGACTCCGGCATCAGGGAAACGAAATCCCAGAAAGTGTCGTGGGCGCTCGCGGCCAGGGGCATGCCGTGGTGCGGCTCGGGTTTCACTGCGTGGACCAGGTCGGGAAACTTCATCGCATCCTGGATGAAGAACACCGGGATGTTGTTGCCGACGATGTCGAAGTTGCCCTCTTCGGTATAGAACTTGGTCGCGAAGCCGCGCACGTCGCGGGCGAGGTCCGCCGAGCCCCGCTCGCCCGCCACGGTTGAGAATCGGACGAACACCGGCGTGCGCTTGCCGGCCTCGGACAGGAAGGCGGCGCGGGTGAATTTGGTCTGCGGCGCGTAGCACTCGAAGAATCCGTGCGCAGCCGAGCCCCGCGCATGCACGATGCGCTCGGGAATGCGCTCGTGGTCGAAGTGAGTGATCTTCTCGCGGAGGATGAAATCCTCCATGAGTGTCGGGTCGCGCAGGCCCGCCTTAAGAGAGTTCTGGTTGTCGGCGATCGGCGCACCGAAGTTGGTGGTGAGCCCGCGTCCGCCGCTATCGACGCGCACCCGGTCGAGCGGAAGGTTGTTGGCGTTGAATCCCGCCATGGGCGTGCCGTCCCCCAGCTTCTGGTTGGCCTCGCCTTCGGAGAGCGTGCTGCCGCCCACGGAGGGGTCGGCGGGCTCGGCGTGCTGGCCCTCCTGCGGCCTGCGCGCCGCTTCGCCATGCTCGCCCGCCTTGGTCTTGTTGAACGGGAACTTCGCGGCTAGGTCTTGCGTTGCCGCCATCTTCCTCGCGGCGGGGTCGTTGGCCGCGGCGGCGCCGGTGCCGCCACGGGATCCGCTGACCGTCGACTTGGCGCTGGTTGAGCTCTGCGGGGAGGGGGGAGACTTCTTCTTCTTTGCGGCCATTCTTGTCCTCTCGAGAGATTCGCTGGATCACGACTGACAGCCCACGGTGTTGCCAGTTCGGTAACAGGTAAAATTACCGGGTGTCGACAAACAAACCGCTCGTCCGCAAGCATTCCGGCGACTTTCATTGGGAAAGCGTCGACGTGTTGACGTACAAGCAGGAGGGAAGCGCGCCCTTCAAGGACGTAACGCGCCAGGTCCTGTTCGAGGGGCGCGATCCGCCGGCGCAGCTGCGTTATTTCGAGGTGGCCGCGGGCGGCTACACCACGCTCGAGCGGCACGAGCACGTGCATGCGGTGATGGTCATCCGGGGGCGCGGCCAATGCCTGGTCGGTGACCGGGTCTATCCGATCGACACCCACGACCTGATCGACGTGCCGCCGTTGACGTGGCACCAGTTTCACGCCGCCGCCGACGCGCCGCTTGGATTCCTTTGCCTCGTGCCCAGCGAGCGCGATCGGCCGCAGCTGCCGGCGGATCACGAAATTGCGGGGATTACCAAGCCGCTTATTTCGTGATGACCACCAGGACGTTGCAGGGCGCATGCTCGATCAGGGCCTTGGCGGTGGAGCCGCGCCACCAGCGCTTGGCGAGGCTGTCGAGGTGGCGGTGGCCGACGACGATCAGGTCCGCACCGATCCTGCCCGCGTAGCCCGCGATCTCGACCACCGCATCCCCCACCAGCAGCTCCCCGGAGACGGTTCGCCCCGCGTCTGACAGCCGCCGCACGCCGTCGTCG
>JANNKG010000302.1:0-7329 GCA_031396185.1 Burkholderiales bacterium
CCTGGCCTCCTTACGCCAGTGCTTCGTGGCTTCGCCCACCTCCACGGCGATCCTGGCCGCCCCATCCTTCTTGATCCCGTAGAGCTCGGAAGTCCCGAGCGCCGTATCAAGATCACCCCGATTGTCCGAATCGTCGATCGCAAGCACGTGGTCGGCTTTGTCGACGATCGGGTTCAGGTCGAACGCGGGAGAAAGCCGCCATCCCGAGGGCGTCATGACAAAGCCGTGGTTGCGCAGGTGATCGTCGCGATGCCCGACAAGGATGTTGAAGACGACGCGGCGGAAAAGCTGCGCGAGGTCTTGCGCGATGTGGCCGGCTGCGCCCCGCGTGTGGAGGAACTCCGCGAGTTCGAGATAGCTCCCCGCGGCGTCGTCGGCCTTGCGAAGCAACGTCATGGCGGATGAATAGAACCTGCGTCTTGCCCCCGCGCGATCGAAGCGCTTCGAGGAAAAGGTATGAAACGCGGAATTCAGGCGCAGGACCTTGCACGACGGCACGTCCACCCCCGCTTTGCGCGCGAGATTGTGCAGCACCCATTCCCAGGCGCCGATGTCCCGGTCGTCATCTCGCGCCGGGAATTTCGCGATCCAAAGCGAGCCGTCCTCGGCGGTGAAATTCGCCTTCGGTCGCGCGCCGCCCAGGGACGCGCCGGGAGCGACAAGCACCGCGAGCCACCTTCGGAGCGCGTCCAGGTCATCGATCTTCCTTGCGCTCAACTCGAACGCCGTCGCCTCCAGCTCACTCAGGCTCGCCACCGGAGGAGCGGGCAGTTTGTGATCGGCCTGGAAGGCCTGCTCGCCCGGGTAGCGGAAGCGCATCGCCCCTTGGCGCGTGAGATCCTGCACGCCCAGGAGAAAATCCCACGCCGTGAGCGTGTGTGCCGCCCGGCGTTCATCCTTGGCCTCGAGGGCCTCGCGCCTGCGCATGAGCGTCTGTCCCCATCGGTCAGGCGACGAATCGAGGAACACGCCGAAATTGCCGGCTTCCGGGTTCGGGAAGAACGGCGCCTTGTCGAGCGTGAGGTCGGGATCGAGTGCGAACGCTTCCGCATGGGCGAGCCAGGCGCGATCGTACTGAAAGCGGACCTGCCCGCGATCGTCGGAAAGAGTGCCGACCCGGGCGAGCTCGGCCAGCCACTCGAGGTCGAGCCACACCTCGAGCTGTTTGGGCCGGCGCTTCATGGAGAAGCGCGCCGCGCCCGGGGTTGCGGGAGATCGAGGTCCTGGAGACGCCGGCCCAGCTCATCGTCGCGTGCCACCAGCGCCACGTCACCCGCAAGGTGAAGCACGCCGAGCACCTTGAGGCAATTGCCCAGGGTTAGCGCCGGGTCGCCCTTTTCCATCCGGTGCAACGTCATCCGCGAGATACCCGCGCGCTCCGCGACGGTTTCCGCGGAGAACTTGCGGCGCAGCCGCGCCGCGCGCAAGCGCTCCCCGAGCTGCTTCAACAGCACTTTCTCGGAACTGAACATGGGCTGGGGCTTGGCGGGCATGTATCGTATTTTATGCCTATAACGTCATTTTGGTCAATAATATGATACGTCAAAGGTAGCTGCCCTTGAAACGAACTTGAAGCCGGGCTGAAAGGCTCCCGGGCTTGACGCCCATCAACGGGGGCCGCGACCGGCCGGGGGACAATGGCCTGAGTCCCCCGGAGGCAAGATGAGCAACGTAGTCCCAGGAATCGAACCGCAGACCAACTCGTTGGTGCGGGAGATTGCCCGGCAGTCCAACCAACCGCTGGAAGACGTCCGAAGCATCTACGAAGCACAGTTTCGGCATCTGGAAAGCCAGGCTCGCATCAGGACCTACCTGCCGATCCTCGCGGCAAGGCGCACCCGGGAGATTCTTTCGGCCGGCTGAGCGCCGCCCTTCACGAAGCCGTCACACTACCCTGCCAGCATGAGCCTCCGCGCGAGCCTCCCTGGACACCCCGAACGACGATGCAGAAGACCCTCATCGCCAGCACCTTGGGGGAACGAAGCCTGGTCCTTCCCGCGCTCATCAACGCGGCCTTGGCGGCCAACGATCGCTCGAAGTACTACTTCACGCTGCTGCAGGCTGCCGCCTCGCATGCGCGGAACTCTGAGCGCCCGGCGCCGAATCTCCGCCGCGAGCGCCTTGCCTGTGGCGTCGATGATGCCTCGCTTGACGGGGTGACCGGCGCATCGACCGCCGAACCTGGCGGGCGCTTGCGAATTCCCGCCGCCGGGGCGATCGTACGGGCGCTGACCGGTGAAGTCGGCGCGATGCTTGCCCCGTTTACCGACGATCCGGAGCTCGAGTTCGTGGCGCGCTTCGACGCGCTGCGCGAGCACGCCGACCGCCTCGCGGGCGACACCCTCGGCGCCGCGGACGTCGATGCGATGACGCGCGCCGACCGCGACGGCAGCGACAGCCTGCACTTGCTGGTCATGGACCTGCACAAAGCCCTGAACGCGGCGCAGGCGCGCATCGCCTCGGAGGTTCTCGACGGCGCCAGCGTCTACGCCATCGACGCGGCCGACCGGCCGCTGATCGCCGCCTTCATGCGCGGCTTGCACCGCACGGCGCCGCTAAAGTTCGACCACCCCGGGCTGGGCACGACCGCGACTCGCAGCGGGGCGAAGCTCGTCATCCAGAACGACATCGGCACCACCGATGCGCACGTCCTCATCGTCCACGTCGAGGGCCTCACCGCGACGATGATCTACTCCGACGTCCACTTGCCTCGGTTGCTGTTCTTCCAGAACCAGTTCGAGCACCACGATGTCGATTGGAACGACACCGCCTCGCGCCGCGACGCTACGATCGAAGCCGGCGTGTACCACCTCTGCGAAGGCCGGTTCACCGCGCCCGACGCACAGGCGCTGGAGGAGTACCTCTCATTCCTCGCCTCGCGCCTCGTGTTCCTGATCGACTGGAACAAGGCACGCAAGCGCCTGCGCCTGCTGGTGTCCAAGGGCGAGGCGATCCGGCTGCTGTCGTGGGCCGCGCGCAACGACCACGGCCACATGGGGTTTCTGCGGGCGGGTGGCGAGCTGCTCATCCACGACGCGCTGGATTTCGCCCTGAAGGGCCAGGCGCGGTTCGGCCGGAAGCTGGACGAGGTGCTGGGCAAGCGCGAGGCGGGCGACTTCCTGCGTTTCGTCCTGAAAACCTGCTCCGACACTGCGCTGAGCGGCGAACCCGACGCGTTCGTTCAGGACGCGGTACGCGCAGAACTCTTCAACAGCTTCCGCACTCTGAACGATCAGCTATACGACATCGTGGCCGACCACGCCGGGCTCACAGTCGAGATCGCCGGCGGCGTGCGCGACAGCCTGCTCCACCTGCGCACCGCGAACGCCACCGCGGTGTTTGCGCGCAACGCCGTGCGCGCCAAGGAATGGGAGTCGCGCGCCGACGAGATGGTCAATCGCGCGCGCGGCGTGAACTCGCAAGCGGTCCCGGCGGGTTTCTTTCGTACGGTGGTGGAGACCGCGGACAACGCCGCTGACGAGCTCGAGGACGCGGCGTTCAACTTGACGCTCCTTACGCCGGACCGGAGCGATGCGCATTCCAGGTTGCCGGTTCTGGCCGAGCTCCTGGTGCATGGAACGCAGGAATACGTGAAGGCGGTTGAGAGCGCGCGGCACGTGCGGCGCGGGGGTGCGCGCGAGGATGTCCAGGATTTCCTCGCCGGAATCCATCGCATCCAGCAAATCGAGCGCGAGGCCGACGAGGCGCAACGCGCACTCAAGCGAGAGCTTCTCACCGGCATCGCGGATCCGCGCGCGCTCTACGCGCTCCTCGCCGTCGCCCGCAACCTCGAGCAGGCGGCCGACGCGTTGATGCACTGCGCATTGCAGGTCCGCGACCACGTGCTCGGCGACGTCCTCACGACGTGATCGACCATGCCTGAGGTGCCGGACAGAAAGCCGGGGGGATGCAGCGAGCCGTTCCTCATAGGCTGCGGCGCTGCAACGGGAACCACGGCCTCGCCGGACCACCTCGGCTTCAAGGCCTACAACCTGTGGCGCATGGCGCGGGTAGGGTTGCCGGTGCCGCCGGCCTTCGTCCTGGGCACCGACTACTGCCAGTATTACCTTTCCCATGACAGCGCCGCCCCCACGGGGATTCGCGAACTCCTCCTGGCGCAGGTGAGGGAGCTCGAGCGCTCGACCGGGCTGGGTTTCGGCAGCGCACGCCGGCCACTGTGCGTCTCCGTGCGCTCGGGCGCGGCGATCTCGATGCCGGGGATGATGGAAACCATCCTCGACGTGGGGCTCAACGACACGACGGCGCGAGGACTGCTGCGCCTCACCGGCAATCCGCGCCTGGCATGGGACTCCTACCGCCGGCTGGTGCAGTCCTTCGCCGAGGTCGTGCACGGCGTATCGCCCGGGCGATTTACCGCGGCCCTTGACGAGCGCCTGCGCGAATCGCGAGTCGAGTCCGCGCGCGATCTCGATTTCCAGGCGCTGAAGCGCCTGACCGACGACTACCTCGAAGTCTTCGAGGACCATGCGGGCATGCCGTTCCCGCAGGGTCCGCTCGACCAGCTCGAGGCCGCGGTCGCAAGCATCTGGCGATCATGGACCGGCGCAAAGGCTTTCGCGTACCGCAAGATGAACGGGTTGTCCGACGCGCTCGGCACGGCGGTGACGGTGCAATCGATGGTGTACGGAAACGCGGGTGGTACGTCCGGCGCCGGCGTTGCCTTCACCCGCGACCCCGCGAGCGGCGAGCCGCAGTTCTACCTCGACTTCCTCTTCAACGCGCAGGGCGAGGACGTCGTCTCGGGGCGGCACGGCGCGCCCGACGCGGAGCGCCTCAAGCAGGTCCTGCCGGCGCTGGGCGAGGAGCTCCTGGGCGTCGCCTCCCGGCTCGAGCAGGAATTCCGCGACATGCAGGAGTTTGAGTTCACGATCCAGGACGGGCGCCTGCACATCCTGCAGACGCGCACCGGAAAGCGCACCTCCTGGGCGGCGCTGAAAATCGCGCAGGACCAGGTGGATGAAGGCCTCATCGACGAGGCGGGCGCGGTGAAGCGGCTCGCGCACCTCGAAGCCGAAAGGCTCACCCGCACTCGGGTCGTTCGGTCGCCGGACGCGCGCGTGCTGTGCCGTGCGGTCGTCGCAAGCCAGGGCGTGGCCGTGGGGGAGATCGTGTTCGATCCCGCGAAGGCCGAGCAGCGCGCTGCCGCGGGACACTCGGTGATCCTGGTGCGCGGAACGACTGCGACCGAGGACATCGTCGGCATCGCGGCCGCCGCCGGCATCCTCACCGCGACGGGCGGGCGAACGTCCCATGCCGCGGTCGTGGCACGCCAGATGGACAAGGTTTGCCTGGTCGGTTGCGAAGCGCTCGTCGTTGATGCCGGTGCAAACGGCTGCACGATCGCGGGCGTAACGTTTCGCGAGGGCGACATCCTTTCGCTCGACGGTCACTCCGGCGAGGTGATCGCCGGCGAGGTGCAGGTGGAGCTCGATCGCCCCGTCGCGGGGCTCGCGAAGCTGGCCGATTGGCGCAGGAAAGCTGCGGCGCCCGCAACGACGGATTGACCCTCAGCTGACCGAGGTGGTGGGTAGCCGTTGGTCGGACTCTCGCAGCGCAACCACAAGTGCCGGGACGAGCGGCCTTGACGGCCTTGAGGGCGGTGGTGGCGCTAATGTGCGTGGAACTCATAGGCCAACGACGCGATCGTCCCGCGCCAATAAGGCGCTCGCCCCTCGGGGCGCAGCCATGCCGCCTCTCCGGTCAACGGCACGAGCATACCGTCGCGATCCTGGTAGTTCGACACGCGCACCTCCCAGGGCATCATGACGATCGACTTGCCCGCGATGGCCCCGCGCGCTTCGACACGGCCAGATTCGATCAGGCCGGCTTCGTTGAATCTCATCAACATCGCGAGGCTGATCGTCCCGTCCACCAGGGTGGCTTTCGCGCAACGATCATCGACCGCCTCCCAATGAATCCCCTGGCTTGGCAGCAGCGCAGTCGGATACCAGGCAGCCTCCGCGAAGAATCGCACCAGCTCGCCTTCGGCCAGCATCCGGGCGTCGATGGGAGTCGCCAGCGAAACGAGCCCGAGGACGGCAGGGTTCAGGATCCCCTCCCCGCCGACATAAGCGTCGTGAACGTAGACGGCGACGCCCGGGAACATGGCGATGCGCCCAGTCCACACGAAGCCTGGCCTGCGGGTCACGACCCATTGATTCGACGTAAAAGGTTTCCACTGCTCGCCGGGCTGCTTCAGGTTGAAGGTGCCGATGTGCTCAACCCTCGCTGCGGCGACGACCGGCTGGCCGTGCTTCAGCACGGCGCGGAAATAGCGCTGGACCGGTGCCGGCAAGCCTTCGAGTTCCCGCGCGTCGTATCGAGGCGTCGTCGCCGGCAGCCGGGTACCCTCGAGCCGTGCGACGAGCCTTCGCGTCGATGCGGCCCAGCGCGCCGCGCCGTAGGCTGCAAGTGCGCAGGTAACGGCGGCGATGGCGCCCAGGGCAAGCCCAAGCCAAAGGATCCAGTTCATGTCAGGAAAGCACCGACTCGACCGGTCGTCGCATGGACAAGGGAAGTGTCGGCCCGCGGCCAAATCGCACCACCAGGTCCGGTCGCAGGTTGCCCAGGCCCAGTGCCACGGCGAATTGTGGCCGAACCGAGCCGACCTCGACCGGTTGGTTCAGGAATGCGTTTCGGATTCCCAGCGCGGTTGCTTGCAATGCGAAGCGCTCATAGCAACGCCCAGCTTCCACCCAGTGCGCCTTGTCGCTCGCGTCCGACACGAACACGGCGATCCCAGCCGAATTGCGGACTTGCCGTGCATAGCGCTCGTTTTCGGACTTCGGGGTGAAGAACAGGCCCAACATTCGGCTACCCAGCCAACGGGGCATCGCGGGATTGCCCGTCGCGCCGGCGAAGAGGCCGTCGCCCGTCTCCACGGCTTCCCCATGGCTGAAACGAATCCAGGACTTGAGTTCCGCGACGAACGCAGGATCATTTATTTGCGCCGTGTTGGCGGCCACGACATACTCCAGGACTTTTTCCATGGCCGACCGTTGCGTCAGCATGACCACCCGCACGCCATTACCGGCACCCGCTTGTTCGAGCCGGCGGAGTTCCTCCAGGGAAAGTGCCTTGCCATCGTAGTCACCGCGCGTGCATTGCCGCTCGGCGATGGCCTGGAACAAAGGTGACTGAAGGGCCTTCGTCGCCTCCAGGCCGACTGAGACCGCGCCTGCGCCTGATGCGTCGAATGCCACGTCGGCCTGGAGTCCGTTGGCCAATGCTGCGTGCGCGAGGTTCTCGGTCGCGCAACCCAGGGAAACAAACAGGTGATGGTCATCGGGGTCGACTACCGGGCAGCGC
>JANNKG010000214.1:0-2616 GCA_031396185.1 Burkholderiales bacterium
GCGCGTCGTATTTGCGGCGTTCTGGCCGGGGCGCGTGTAGAGCTTGCACTTGGTTTCGAGGGATCGGCGCGCGCTATTCAGGAAGAGGTCGGTGGCCTCCCGGCGCGTCTACTTGCACTTCGGTCCGGTATAACGTGCCACGGTGTTCTCCTAAATATGCCTATGCGGTGTTGCCTGAACGGGACGGGGCTGCCGGTTACATCCGGCGGCGCTTCGGAGGCCTGCAGCCGTTGTGCGGAACCGGCGTCACATCCGCGATCGAGATGATCTTCAGCCCAAGGGCGTTCAGCGCGCGTACCGCCGATTCCCGGCCGGGGCCCGGACCCTTGATTCGCACCTCGAGGTTCTTGACCCCGTGCTCCTGAGCGGCGCGCCCGGCCGATTCGGCGGCCACCTGGGCGGCGAACGGGGTCGACTTGCGCGAGCCCTTGAAGCCAGCCCCGCCCGAGGTCGCCCAGGAAAGCGCATTGCCTTGGCGATCGGTGATCGTGATGATGGTGTTGTTGAAGGACGCGTGCACGTGGGCGATCCCCTCGGAGACGACCTTCTTGACCTTCTTGCGGGCGCGGGTTGCGGCTGGCTTGGCCATGCTTTTCTTTCCTTATCGGGCGTTAAGTCGCCGCCTTGGACAGGCGGACGGCCTTGCGCGGCCCCTTGCGGGTGCGCGCGTTGGTTCGGGTGCGCTGGCCGCGCACGGGCAGGCCTTTCTTGTGGCGCACGCCGCGGTAGCAGCCCAGGTCCATGAGGCGCTTGATGTTCATCGAGTTCTCGCGGCGCAGGTCGCCTTCCACGGAGAACTTGGCGATCTGTTCGCGCAGCTTGTCCATCTCCCCATCGGAGAGGTCCTTGATCTTGGCGGAGTGCTTCACCCCGACCAGGTCGCAGATCTGCCGCGCGCGCGAGCGCCCGACGCCGTAGATCGCGGTCAGCGCGATGGCGGTGTGCTGGTGGTTCGGGATGTTGATGCCTGCAATACGGGCCATGTTTGTCCTCTATGCGTCCGGGGTGCGGCGGGCTCTAGCCCTGGCGCTGCTTGTGGCGCGGGTCGGTGCAGATCACGCGCACCACGCGTTTGCGCCGCACGATCTTGCACTTGCGGCAGATTTTCTTGACGGAAGCCTGCACTCGCATCGTCGCTCTCCTTACTTGGCGCGGAACGTGATCCGCGCCTTGGTCAAATCGTAGGGCGTGAGCTCCACGGTCACTTTGTCGCCGGGAAGGATCCGGAAGTAGTGCATCCGCATCTTCCCGGAAATGTGCCCGAGGACCACGTGCCCGTTCTCCAGCTTCACCCTGAACATCGCGTTGGGGAGGGTCTCGACAATCTCCCCCTGCATCTGGATCGTTTCTTCTTTGGCCATTTCCGCCTATCGCACCGGGAAGCCCGAGCCCTTGAAGTTCGCCTTCTTGAGCAGGCTCTCGTACTGGTGCGACATCAGGTACGCCTGGAGCTGGGCCATGAAATCCATGGTCACCACCACCGTGATCAGGAGCGACGTGCCGCCGAAGTAGAACGGCACGTTGTACTGCGTGTTCAGGAACTCCGGCAGCAGGCACACCAGCGTGATGTAGATCGCGCCGACCAGCGTCAACCGGGTGATGATCTTGTCGATATAGCGCGCGGTCTGGTCGCCAGGGCGAATCCCCGGCACGAAAGCGCCGCTTTTCTTCAGGTTGTCCGCGGTTTCCTTGGAGTTGAAAACCAGGGCGGTGTAGAAGAAGCAGAAGAAGATGATCGCCGAGGCGTAGAGCGCGATGTACAGGACCTGGCCGGGCGACATCGCCGCAGCCACGTCCTTAAGCCACGTCATGTGCTCGTTGGTGCCAAACCAGCTGGCGAGCGTGGCCGGGAACAGGATGATCGACGAGGCGAAGATCGGCGGGATCACGCCCGACATGTTGAGCTTGAGCGGCAGGAAGGAGCTCTGGCCGCCGTAAAGACGGTTACCGACCTGGCGCTTGGCGTAGTTCACGAGGATGCGCCGCTGGCCCTTCTCGACGAATACCACGAAGGCGGTGACGCCGATGACGATGGCGAAGATCATGAGCGCGATGAAGACCGACATGGCGCCGGTGCGAACCAGCTCGAGGCTGCCGCCGATCGCACTCGGCAGGCCCGCCACGATGCCGGCGAAGATGATCATCGAGATGCCGTTGCCGATGCCGCGCTCGGTGATCTGCTCGCCCAACCACATGAGGAACATGGTGCCCGTCATGAGGGTGATCACGGTGGTCACGCGGAACGCGAGGCCCGCGTCGATCACGAGGCCCGGTTGCGACTCGAGCGCGATCGAGATGCCGAGCGCCTGGAAGAGCGACAGCACCACGGTGCCGTAGCGCGTGTACTGGGTGATCTTGCGCCGGCCCGCCTCGCCTTCCTTCTTGAGGGCCTCCAGGGTCGGCGAGATCACCGACATCAGCTGCATGATGATCGAGGCCGAGATGTACGGCATGATGCCGAGGGCGAAGATCGAGAATCGCGACAGCGCGCCTCCCGAGAACATGTTGAACATGTCCAGGATGCCGCCCTTCGTCTGCTGGAAGAGGCGCGCGAGCTCACTCGGATCGATGCCGGGCACGGGAAGGAAGGTGCCGACGCGGTAGACCACCAGGGCC
>JANNKG010000327.1:0-4644 GCA_031396185.1 Burkholderiales bacterium
CGGGCACGGTGATCGGGGCGGCCCAGAGGGTGAGCGGCGTGCTCGGGGAGGGGTTCCTCGAGAAGATCTACGAGAATGCGCTGGTGATCGAATTGAGAAGAAGGGGGGTTGGGGTCGAGCAGCAGTGTCCTGTCCACGTTCGCTACGACGGCGAGATCATCGGACATTACGTGACCGATCTCCTGGTCGAGGACAGAGTAGTGGTGGAATTGAAGGCCGTTACCTTTCTTGACCGAATCCACCGATCGCAATGCATTAACTACCTCCGCGCTACCGGCTTGCCTGTCTGCCTGCTATTGAATTTCGGCTCTCGGCGTCTCGAAGTGCGTCGAATTATTCATCACTTCTAGCTTTTCTGCGGCCATCCGCCTTTCATCTGCGGCCATCTGCGTTTCACAGATTTGCGCCCGCCGAAGCCCCGCTGCCCCTGTTGCCTCCTGAAGCTACAATCCCCCATGGACACCACGCGGCTTTGGGACCTGCTGATCCTCGGCGGCGGCAATGCGGCGCTCTGCGCGGCGCTCACCGCGCGCCGCCTCGGGCTCTCGGTGCTGATCGTCGAGGCCGCCCCGAAAGATTTCCGCGGCGGCAACAGCCGCCACACCCGCAACATGCGGACCATGCACGAGGGGCCGTTGGCTCCGCTCACCGAGGCCTATCCCGAGGAGGAGTACTGGCAGGACCTCCTCAAGGTCACCGGCGGGCTCACCGACGAGCGCCTCGCGCGCATGACCATCCGCCAGACCGAGCGCCACGTGCCCTGGATGAAGCAGCACGGCGTGCGCTTCCAGGCGCCCCTCGGCGGCACGCTGCAGCTCGGGCGCACCAACGCGTTTTTCCTCGGCGGCGGCAAGGCGCTGATGAACGCGTACTACCGCGCCGCGCAGGCCCTCGGCGTGGAGGTGGCGTACGACGCGGAGGCCGTCGAGATCGCGATGGAGGGCGGGCGCTTCACCTCGGCCGTGGTGATGCGCGATGGGGAGCGCCACGAGTTGCGCGCGCATGCCCTCGTCGTCGCCTGCGGCGGCTTCGAATCGAACCTCGCCTGGCTGCGCGAGGCGTGGGGCCCGCCGGCGGATAACTTCATCGTGCGCGGCACGCCCTACAACATGGGTCGGGTGCTGAAGCTGCTTCTGGAGAAGGGCGCCAAGCAGGTGAGCGACGCGACGCAGGGGCATTGCGTGGCGATCGACGCGCGCTCGCCCAAGTACGACGGCGGCATCGTCACGCGCGTGGACGCGGTCTCCCTCGGCATCGTGGTCAACAAGCACGGGCAGCGCTTCTCCGACGAGGGCGAGGATTTCTGGCCGAAGCGTTACGCAATCTGGGGGCGCCTGGTCGCCGGGCAGCCCGAGCAGGTGGGCTACTCGATCATCGATGCGAAGTCGATGGGCAAGTTCATGCCGCCAGTCTATCCGCCGGTGAAGGCCGGGAGCGTGCGCGCGCTCGCTATCGCCCTGGGCCTCGATCCGGCCGCCCTCGAGAAGACGGTCGCGGATTTCAACGGCGCGGTGCGACCTGGAACCTTCGACCACACGAAGCTCGACGATTGCGCGACCGCAGGGCTCACGCCGCCCAAGACGCATTGGGCGCGCACGATCGACATGCCGCCTTTCTACGGCTATCCGCTGCGCCCCGGGATCACGTTCACCTATCTCGGCGTGGCCATCGACGATCGGGCGCGCATGCTGATGGCCGACGGCAAGCCCGCGCACAACATCTTCGCGGCCGGCGAGATCATGGCGGGAAATGTCCTCGGCAAGGGATATCTCGCGGGCATCGGCATGGCCATCGGCACGACGTTCGGGCGCATCGCGGGCGAGGAGGCGGCGCGCCATGTCCAGGGCTAGCGCTCCGCGCCTCGAGGCGCTCATCGAGGAGGCGCAGCGCGTGCTCTCGATCTGCAATGCGTGCCGTTACTGCGAGGGGTATTGCGCGGTCTTCCCCGCGCTCGAGCGCCGCCTGGAGTTCGACGAAAGCGACGTGCATTACCTCGCAAATCTGTGCCACAACTGCGGCGCGTGCCTGTATGCCTGCCAATACGCCCCGCCCCACGAGTTCCAGCTCAACTTTCCCAGGGTGCTCGCCCAGGTGCGCAAGGCAACGTACAAGAAGTACGCGTGGCCCGGCTTCCTCGCACGCGCCTTCGACCGCAACGGCCTGGTGTCGAGCCTGGTCACGGCGTTCTCGTTGGCGCTCGTTTTCCTCTTTACGGCGTGGTACGCGAGCCCGGAGAGATTGTTCGCGGCATGGTCTGACGCGCAGGGCTCTTTCTACGCGGTGCTGCCGCACGGCGTGATGGCGGGCGTGTTCGCAGGCGTGTTCGCGTTCGTCCTCCTCGCCTTCGCCATGGGATTCGCGCGCTTCTGGCCCGACATGGGCGAGGAGGCGCTCGAGTTCGTGAAGGCGCCCGCTTTTTCCAGCGCCACGGGCGACGCGCTCAGCTTGAGGAACCTGGATGGCGGAGGCGAGGGTTGCACCGATCCCGATGCACGCTCCTCTCACGCACGGCGCACCTTCCACCACTTCACCTTCTACGGCTTCATGCTGTGCTTCGGCGCGACCACGGTGGCCACGATCTACCACTACGTCTTCGGGTGGAAGGCGCCGTACCCGCTTTATAGCCTTCCGGTCCTGCTCGGCATCTTCGGGGGCGTGGGGCTGCTGATAGGGCCGGTGGGCCTGCTCTGGATCCGGGCGCGGCGCGACCCGCAGCTCGTTGACGAGACTCAGGGCGGCATGGACGTAGGCTTCCTCGCGCTGCTCTTCATCACCAGCGCTACCGGCTTGGCGCTGCTCTTCCTGCGCGAGACGCGCGCCATGGGCGTGCTCCTCGCGATTCACCTCGGTGTCGTCCTCGCGCTATTCTTGACGCTGCCCTACGGCAAATTCGTCCAC
Source organism: Burkholderiales bacterium (assembly GCA_031396185.1). Lineage (GTDB taxonomy): Bacteria > Pseudomonadota > Gammaproteobacteria > Burkholderiales > Usitatibacteraceae > Usitatibacter. Next base: position 2,899 of record JANNKG010000327.1, read on the forward strand.
GGCCTTTACCGGTTCGCGGCCCTGGTGCGGTTCCATATCGAGCGCAAGCGGCCCCTGCCCCAGATCGGATCTGAATGAAGATCGCCTCGATGCGTGAAGTCGTCACCCCCGCCGAGTGGCAGGCGCGGGTGGACCTGGCGGCTTGCTACCGGCTGGTGGACCACTACGGCATGTCCGACATGATGGCCAACCACATCTCGGCGGCGGTGCCGGGCGAGCAGGGCGCTTTCCTGATTAACGCCTACGGCATGATGTACGAGGAGATCACCGCCTCGAGCCTCATCAAGATCGACGTCGACGGCAACATCCTCGCCAAGCCAGACTTTGGCGACTTGAACTACGGCATCAACAAGGCCGGCTACGTGATCCACGGCGCGATCCACAGGGCGCGCCATGACGTGGCTTGCGTGATCCACACCCACACCTGGGCGGGCATGGCGCTATCCGCACTCGAGTGCGGGGTGCTGCCGATCACCCAGACCGCGATGCGTTTCCTGAAGATCGGCTACCACGACTACCAGGGTGTGGTGCTCGACTCGAAGGAGGAGGCGTCGCTGCTCGCCGACCTCGGCCAGGGCGAGGCGCTGATCCTTCGCAACCACGGGCTGCTCACGGTTGGGAAGACGATCGGGGAAGCGTTCAACTGGATGCACCGGCTGGATCTCACCGCGCGCTCGCAGCTCGCGGCGATGGCCACGGGTGCCAAGCTGGTACACGTCTCCCAGCCGGTGCTGCAGGAAACCTACATGAACTACCAGCCGCAGACGCGCCGCCCTTACGGTTTGATGGAGTGGCCCGCGCTGCTCCGCAAGCTCGACCGGATGGACTCGGGCTACAAGGAATGATCGCCGATGGGTTCGTGTCGTCGCGGCGCGCAAATGGGCGTTAGGGAGTGATACAACCCAGAATCAGGGAACGCCGACGTACGCCGATGCCACGCCGATTGCCGCCGAAAAGACCCGGCAGGAGTTCGATGCGCTGACCGAAAGGATCATTGGCTGCGCCCAGAGAGTTAGCAGCGGCCTGGGAATGGGATTCCTTGAGAAAGTCTACGAGAACGCCCTCTGCCTTGAGCTGCGCATATTGAATTTGAACGTCGAGCAGCAACGTCCGGTTGACGTTCGATACCAGGAAGCAATCGTGGGGGAATATGTGACGGACATCCTCGTGGACTCGGCCGTTGTGATCGAGGTGAAGGCAGTGGATCACCTCTCGACCATCCATCGCGCCCAATGCATTCACTATCTTCGCGCCACCGGGTATCGGGTCTGCCTCCTGCTGAACTTTGGCAACGCTCGCTTGGAAATGCGCCGCTTCGTGATGAAGTTTTGATCGGCGGCGATCGGCGTGGCATCGGCGAACATCGGCGTTCCCTGCCGTTTGGTCGCTGCGCCCCAGTTTTCCGAACTTGCCGCCGCCAGCATCCATTCCGGGCCATGGCATCATTGCCCTTATGGAACCCAACCTTGCAAAGATAGAAATCCTGGTGCGCCAGCTGCTGATCGAGCTGGGCGAAGACCCGGCCCGCGAGGGCCTGTCCGATACGCCCAAGCGCGTGGCCAAATCGCTCGCCTTCCTCACCCAAGGCTACCGCGCGAGCCTCGACGAGGTGATCAACAAGGCGCTTTTCACCCAGGACACCAGCAGCATGGTGATCGTGAAGGACATCGAGGTCTACAGCATGTGCGAGCACCACATGCTGCCGTTCTTCGGGCGCTGCCACATCGGCTACATCCCCGACGGCAA
>JANNKG010000354.1:0-2622 GCA_031396185.1 Burkholderiales bacterium
CCCGGTGCCGTCGCTGCCCGTCGAGGGTAGCGACGCGCGCTTCCCGGTCGGGCGCATCTACTGCGTCGGCCGCAACTACGCCGACCACGCGCGCGAGATGGGCCACGACCCCGACCGCGAGCCGCCGTTCTTCTTCATGAAGGCGGCCAACTCCATCGTGCAGAACAATTCCACGATCGGCTACCCGGTGGGCACCGAGGACGTGCACCACGAGATCGAGATGGTGGTGGCGATCGCCAAGGGCGGGAAGAACATCCCCGTCGACCAGGCGCTCGACCACGTCTGGGGCTATGGAGTCGGCCTCGACATGACGCGCCGCGACGTCCAGGGCGAAGCGAAGAAGATGGGACGCCCGTGGGAGATGGGCAAGAGCTTCGACGAGTCGGCGCCGGTCACGGCGCTCAAGCCCGTGTCGGTGACGGGTCATCCGGCGAAGGGCGCAATCTGGCTCAAGGTGAACGGCCAGGTGAAGCAGCAGGGCGACCTCGCGATGCAGATCTGGACGGTGCCCGAGCAGATCAATTATCTCTCCAGCCTGATCACGCTGCAGCCCGGCGACCTGATCTTCTCCGGCACCCCCGCCGGCGTGGGCCCGATCAAGGCCGGCGACAAGCTTGAAGGGCACGTCGACGGCGTGGGCGACTTGGTCGTCACTTACCGCATGTGACGGCCGGGGTCAGAATCACGGGACTGCGAATTGGGGTCTGACCCCATTTATTTCTAGAATAGGTGGGTTGCGAGCCACCAGCTCACCGCGGCAATGAACGCGGAGGCCGGGATGGTGAACACCCACGCCCAGACGATGTTGCCGGCGACGCCCCAGCGCACCGCCGAAACTTTGCGCGTCGACCCCACTCCCACGATCGCTCCGGTGATGGTGTGCGTCGTGGACACGGGGATGCCGAGGCCGGTGGCGACGAAGAGTGTGATCGCCCCGCCCGTCTCGGCACAGAAGCCGTGGACCGGCTTGAGCTTCGTGATTTTCTGCCCCATGGTCTTCACGATCCTCCAGCCGCCGAAGAAGGTGCCGAGCGCGATCGCGACGTAGCAGCTGATGATCACCCAGAGCGGGACAGTCTCCTTCGCGCCCGCCACGTTGGCGGCGATCAGCAACATCCAGATGATGCCGATGGTCTTCTGCGCGTCGTTGCCGCCGTGCCCGAGGCTGTAGGCGCCGGCCGAGACCAGCTGCAGGCGCCGGAACCAGCGATCGATGCGTGACGGGCTCGCCCTGCGGAAAATCCACGAGACCACCACCAGCAGCAATCCCCCCAGGACAAAACCCATGATCGGCGAGACGAAGATGAAAAGGACCGTCTTGCCGATGCCGGAGGCGATCAGCGCCGGGAATCCCGCCTTCGCCACCGCTGCGCCGATGAGCCCCCCGATGAGCGCGTGGGAAGACGATGACGGCAGCCCGAAGAACCAGGTAATGCCGTTCCAGGTAATGCCGTTCCAGGTGATTGCGCCGACCAGCGCGCCGAACACGACGTATTGGTCGATCATCAGCGGGTCGACGATGCCCTTGCCGACGGTCGCCGCGACCTTGAGATGGAAGACGAAAATAGCGACGAAGTTGAAGAACGCCGCGAAAGCCACCGCGTGATGCGGCCTCAATACCCCGGTCGAGACCACCGTCGCGATCGAGTTGGCGGCGTCGTGCAGGCCATTCATGAAATCGAAGGCCAGCGCCAGTATCACCAGGAACACCAGCACTCCGAGGGTGATTTCCACCTCAGGAGTTCTCGAGCGAGATGCCTTCGGCCAGGTTCGCCACGTCGAGGCAGCGGTCGGTGATCGCCTCGAGGAGCTCGTAGAAGTGCCCGCCACGGGCAAAGAGGCGTCCGAACATGGCGAAAGTCTAGCTGATATATAATTTCGCCCCATGCGACCGACCAACGGAATCTCCCTCCTCTCCCGCCTCTCGCGCGGGCTGTCGGCGCACTGCGTTCTCCGGACCACCTGAGTCCCCCGCAGTCCTGATGCCCGCCGCGATTTCCGCGACGGCTCCTGCGTAATTTTTCCGGAAGATGAAGAACGTGGCTACCCTGATTCAAGCGATCCAGTCATTGCACCCCCGCCGGTGGTTCACCGGCCTGTGGCTCCACCCGGACGTCAGGAAGCTCTGGGGCTCGCTCACGATCGTCCACTTCGGCGGGCAGATCACGTTCCACGCGCTGCCGCTCACCGCGGCGATCGCGCTGAACGCGTCGCCCTTCGAGGTAGGCGTGCTGACCGCGCTCGAGGCGCTGCCCTACCCCTTATTCGGACTCTTCGCCGGGGTGCTCGTCGACCGCACGCGCAAGCTGCCGATGATCATCGCGTGCGACGTCGGGCGCGGCCTCGCGCTGCTCGCGATCCCGGTGGCGGCCTGGACCGGGATGCTCAGCATGGAGCTGCTCTACGTGGTGGGGTTCCTGATCGGCACGCTCACCGTGATCGGCTGGCCGGCCTACCAGGTGTTCATGACACAGCGCGTGGGCCGTGGAAACCTCGTGGAGGCCAACGCCAAGATCGGGGTCGCCGATTCCACCGCGCAGCTCGTGGGGCCGGGGCTGGCCGGCGCGCTGATCCAGTGGCTGACCGCGCCGTTCGCCATCCTGCTGGACGCGTTTTCGTTCG
>JANNKG010000417.1:0-5656 GCA_031396185.1 Burkholderiales bacterium
GACTTCGTCTCCAAGGGCACGCTGATCATCCTGGTCATCATGTCGATGGGCAGCTGGTACATCATGTTCGTGAAGGTCTACGAGCAGATGAAGCTCTTCCGCCAGGCGAAAGATGTCCAGGCGAAATTCTGGCAGGCCGCCTCGGTCCAGGAAGGCATGACGAGCCTCAAGGAAGGCAGCCCCTTCCGTTACATCGCCGAGAGCGGCATCAAGGCGTCCACGCACCACGAGGGCAAGCTCCTCGAGAGCATCGACCTCAATACCTGGATATCGATGTCGATCCAGCGCGCCGTGGACAACGTGTCGTCGCGACTTCAGGACGGCCTCGCGTTCCTGGCGACGGTTGGCTCGACTTCCCCGTTCGTCGGCCTCTTCGGCACGGTGTGGGGCATCTACCACGCGTTGACCGCCATCGGCATCGCCGGTCAGGCATCGATCGACAAGGTCGCGGGCCCGGTGGGCGAGGCGCTGATCATGACCGCCATCGGCCTGGCGGTCGCGGTGCCCGCGGTGCTCGGCTACAACTGGCTGGTGCGCCGCAACAAGGTAGCCCTCGAGCACCTGCGCGCCTTCGCAGCAGACCTGCACATGGTGCTCCTCAGCGGCACGGGGGGCGCGGCAGGCAAGCGTCCCGTGGCCGCGGCGACGAGGTAGGCCGTGGCGATCACCGTCGGCCAGGGTGCCGGGGATGCCGAACAGGAGGTAATGGCAGCCATCAACACCACGCCGCTGGTCGACGTGATGCTGGTGCTGCTCATCATCTTCCTGATCACGATCCCGGTCGTGGTCCAGCAGATTCCGGTGAGCCTCCCCAAGGAGCGCAACGAGGTTACCCAGACCAAGCCCGAGAACATCGTCATTGCGGTCAACAAGGATGGCGACGTGTTCTGGAACATGGAGTACATGCGTGATTCCAAGGCGCTCTTCGAGAAGCTGAAGAAGGTCGCGGTGCTGGTGCCGCAGCCGGAAGTCCACATCCGCGCCGACGAAGAGACGCGTTACGAATCGGTGGGCCGCGTCGTAGCCACCCTGCAACGCGCCTCGATCCTCAAGATCGGGTTCATCACCGAGCCTCCGGCCCGTACCGCCGGCGGCGGCTGACAAGAAAGGATGCGACCATGGCCATGAACGTTGGCTCTGGCAGCGCGGAGGCCGATCCCGAAGTGATGCTCGACATCAACACCACGCCGTTGATCGACGTGATGCTGGTGCTCATCATCATGTTGATCATCACGATCCCGGTGCAGACGCACGCCGTGAAGCTGAACATGCCGGTGGGCAATCCGCCGCCGCCGCTTACGCCGCCGGAGGTCATCACCATCGAGGTGGATTTCGACGGCACCGTGCTCTGGAACGGCGAGACGATCGCCGACCGCCCGACGCTCGAGTCGCGTTTCCGCGGCTCCGCCTCGGCGCCGGTGCAGCCGGAGTTCCACCTGCGGCCCAACAAGCTCGTGACCTACAAGCACGTCGCGGGCGTGATGGCCTCGGCGCAGCGCCTGGGCATCACCAAGCTGGGCCTGATCGGTGCTGAGCAGTTCCTCGATTAGATTCCTGGAGACTTCGCAATGACCGCTCGCCTGCGCCCCGTCCTTTGCTCCCTGGCGTTCGTCGCCTGTGCCGCCACGGCCCCGCTCGCCCATGCCCAGGCGGGTGCTGCGGTGCGCCCCGAGGTCGGCAAGCCGTTGCAGGCCGCGCAGGCGCTGGTGAAAGCGCGCAAGGGTCGCGAGGCGCTCGCCGAGATCGCCAAGGCGGAAGCCGTACCCAACCGCACGGCGAACGAGAACCTGGTCATCAACCAGATGAAGGGGAGCGCGGCGCTCGTAGCGGGCGACAACGATGCCGTGATCCGCGCCTACGAGCCGATCCTCGAGTCGGGCCGCGTCTCGGGGCGTGAGTCCACGCAGATGCTCCAGGCGGTGGCCGTCGCCTACTACCAGAAGAAGGAATACGCCAAGGCCGCGCAGTGGACCCAGCGCTACTTCAAGGAGGGCGGCACGGAGCCGGCGATGCGCACAGTCCTGCTGCAGAGCTACTTCCTCGGCAACGACTGCGGCAGCGTGAATCGGCTCCTCGGCGACAAGGCCGACGCGGACAGCAACAAGCGCGCGAGCGAGGAGGAGCTGCAGATCCTCGCCAACTGCTACCTGCGCCAGAAGGACACCGCGGGCTACGTGAACGCGATCGAGAAGCTGGTCGTTCACTATCCGAAGCAGCAGTACTGGACCGACTTGCTGTCGCGCGTGCAGAAGAAGCCGGGGTTCTCCGACCGCCTCGGCGTGAACGTGTACCGCCTGCGCTTGGCTACGGGCAACATCACCGGGGCCAGCGACTACATGGAGATGGCCCAGCTCGCGATGCAGGCGGGCGTCCCGTCGGAGGCCAAGGCGATCATCGACAAGGGCTATTCGGCAGGAACCCTCGGCAAGGGCGACCAGGCCGAGCGCCACAAGCGCTTGCAGAACCTGGTGGAGAAGGCGCTCGCCGATTCGCTCAAGAGCCGCGCCCAGGAAGAGCGCGAGGCCCTCGTCGCGAAGGACGGCAACGACCAGGTGCGCATCGGCTTGAACTACGTCTACGAAGGCAACGCCGCCAAGGGAATTCCGCTCATCGAGCAGGGTATCAAGAAGGGGGGATTGAAGCGCCCGGAGGATGCCAAACTGCGGCTTGGCGAGGCGCAACTCTTCGCCGGCAACAAGCAGCGCGGCGTGCAGACGCTGCGCGAGGTGAAGGGGACCGACGGAACGGCCGACATCGCGCGTCTCTGGGTTTTGCACGCACGGGCATAGATTCCGGGAGGGGCGCTACGCGCGCATGAATCGGGGTCTGACCCCATAATGCGCCATGCCCGCCCCCGACAAGCCGGTCGCCGAACTGACGCAAGACCAGCGCGCACGACTTGAGGAGTTCATCGAGGAGGAAGAGGGCAGCCTGAACCGCTACGGGGGCGGGCTCGCAATGTTCCTCACCGCGGTCGCCGTCGGCGTCTCCGCCTTCCATCTCTATTCAGCCTACGGAATCGTCCGCACCGACCTGTTGCGCGAGCTGCACGTCGGCATGGTCCTGTTCCTGTGCTTCATGCTTTTTCCCATCCACCAGCGCTTCCGCAACCGGCTGCAATGGTGGGATGTGGTCCTCGCCCTGCTCGCAGTCGCGAGCATCGCCTACATGGTGTGGCAGGGCGACAGCTTCACCGACCGCAACATCAATCCGACGACGTGGGACAAGATATTCGGGGTGCTGCTGATCGTGCTGGTGATCGAAGCCGCCCGTCGCAGCACCGGCTGGATCATGCCGGTGATCATCGGGTTCTTCCTTGCCTACGCATTCGCGGGCCCGTGGCTGCCCTCGCCATGGACGCACCGCGGCTACGATCTCGACCGGCTGGTCGGCCACATGTACATGACGCTCGAGGGGATCTTCGGCACCGCCGTGGACGTGTCGGCGACGCTCATCATCCTCTTCACCATCTACGGGGCATTCCTGCAGTATTCCGGGGCCGGCAAGTTCTTTCTCGACTTCTCCTTCGCGCTCCTCGGCGGGAAGCACTCCAGCGCCGGGCGCTCGGTGGTGCTCGCCTCATTCCTTCTCGGCGGGCCGTCGGGCTCGGGGGTGGCTACGACCGTCACCATCGGCAGCGTCGCGTACCCGATGCTGGCCCGGGCGGGATACGAAAAAAGCGCGGCTGGCGGGCTGCTCGCCGCAGGCGGATTGGGCGCGATCCTCTCGCCTCCGGTGCTGGGCGCGGCCGCGTTCCTGATCGCTGAGTTCCTCAAGATCTCGTACCTCGAAGTGATCAAGATGGCGGTGGTCCCCACCCTCCTCTATTACTTCTCGCTCTTTCTCATGGTCGAGATCGACGCGCGCAAGTACGGGATGAGCCAGAGCGGATACGAGGCGGTGGAGAGCGCCTGGACGCTTGCCAAACGCTACTGGTACCACTTCCTCTCGCTCACCTCGATCGTGATCTTCATGCTGATGGGTTTCTCGCCCACGGTGAGCGTTTTCTGGGCGACGGTCACGGCATTCGTGGTGAGCTTCTGCCGGCGCGAAAGCGCGATGGTTCCGAAGCGCTTCATCCAGGCGATGGAGGCCGGGACCGTCGGTGTCATCAGCGTGGCGGCCACCTGTGCCTCGGCCGGCATCATCGTGGGCGTGGTCACGCTCACCGGCCTGGGCCTCAAGTTCTCCTCGATCGTGATCGCGTACGCGGGCGGCAGCCTGGGTCTCACCGCGCTCTACACCGCGTTGATCGTATGGATCGTGGGCCTTGCCGTGCCGGTGACCGCCTCATACATCATCTGCGCGGTGATCGCCGCCCCGGCGCTCATCACCCTCGGGGTCCCGGATTTCTCGGCGCACATGTTCATTTTCTACTACGCGCTGCTGTCGGAAGTCTCGCCGCCCACCGCACTTTCCTGCTTCGCCGCGGCGGCGATCACCGGGGCTGACCCGTACAGGACGACGCTGCAGGCGTGGAAGTACACGATGCCCGCGTTCGTGGTGCCGTTCTTCTTCGTGCTCGACCCCCTCGGCACGGGCCTGCTGCTGATGTTGCCGAAAGGTGCCACGTGGCTGCAGGTCTCGTGGATCATCGCGCTGAGCTTCGTCGCAATCGCCGCCCTGGCCGCAGGCCTGCAGGGCTGGATCGCCACCCGCCTCAACGTGCTTGAGCGCACGCTGCTCATCGTGGGCGGATTGCTGTTGGTGCTGCCGCTCGTGAACCTGGGCTTCGCGGGGTGGCAGATCCCGATGCACGCCGACTGGGTGGGCATCGGACTCATCATCATTGCGTTGCTCGTGCACGTTGCGCGCGCCCGGGTCACGGCCCCGGCGTGAGGCGCCTCAGGACCGACATTCTGATCCTCGGTTCGGGCGGCGCGGGTTTGTTCGCAGCGCTGCACGCACGCCGCGCCGCCCCGCAGCTCGAGGTCACCATCGCGGTGAAGGGGCTGCTTGGCAAGTGCGGCTGCACCCGCATGGTCCAGGGCGGCTACAACGTGGCGCTGGCGCCGGGCGATTCGGTCGAGCGGCATTTCATGGACACCATCGAGGGCGGCAAGTGGCTGCCGGACCAGGACCTCGCGTGGACATTGGTGACCCAGGCGATCGAGCGCGTGCACGAGCTGGAGAACGAGCTCGGCTGCTTCTTCGACCGCAATCCCGACGGCACCATTCACCAGAAGGCGTTCGCGGGACAGACATTCGACCGCACCGTCCACAAGGGCGACCTGACCGGCATCGAGATCATCAATCGACTGGCCGAGCAGACGTGGGTGAGCGGCGCCAGGCGCCTCGAGGAGCACCGCGCGGTCGACCTGGTGATGGACCAGACCGGGCGCGCCATCGCGGGCGTGCTGATGATCGACATGCGCACCGGCGAGCTCGCGTTCGTGCAGGCTCGCTCGGTGCTGCTCGCCACCGGCGGCGGTCCGACGATGTATCGATTCCATACGCCTTCGGGCGACAAGAGCTGCGATGGGCTTGCAATGGCGCTGCGCGCAGGGCTCGTATTGCGCGACATGGAGATGGTGCAGTTCCATCCCACCGGCCTGCTGGCGGGTCCCGGGACGCGCATGACCGGCACGGTGCTGGAGGAAGGGTTGCGCGGCTCGGGCGGCTACCTGCTCGACGGCGAGCGCCGGCGGTTCATGGA
>JANNKG010000429.1:0-1579 GCA_031396185.1 Burkholderiales bacterium
GGCTCGCATACAAGCTGGAATTCGCCGACGACATCAAGCCCGAGGACGTCTCTTTCGAGACCAACGGCGTGCGCGTGCTGATCGACCCGAAGAGCCTCGCCTATCTCGACGGCACCGAGCTCGACTTCGCGCGCGAGGGCCTGAACGAGGGCTTCAAGTTCAACAACCCGAACGAGAAGGACCGCTGCGGCTGCGGCGAATCGTTCAACGTCTGAGCCATTGGTTGCCCCCGCCCCCGGGAGTTTCGCGGGGGCGACTCGTTTATGACCCCGGAATTCGCCAGAAACCACTTCGATCTGCTCGGCCTGCCGCTCGGTTATGCGGTCGACTTGGCGCACCTCGAGCAACGCTACCGCGAGCTGCAGTCGCAGGTGCACCCTGACCGGTTCGCGGCGGGCAGCGATGCCGAACGCCGCGTGGCGATGCAATGGGCCACGCGCGCCAACGAGGCGTATCGCACCTTGCGCGATCCCGTGGGACGCGCGCGTTACCTGCTCTCCCTCAAGGGCTTCGACACGGGCGAGGAGACCAATACCTCGATGCCTGCCGACTTCCTCATGCAGCAGATGGAATGGCGCGAGGCGGTGGTCGCCGCGACCGCCGCGCACGATGCGCCCGCGCTCGGCACACTGCGCGGCGACATCGGGCGCACCCGCGGCGAGATGCTGCGGATGCTGGCACGCGCCATTGACCAGGACGCCAACTTCGACGCCGGCTGCTCGCTGGTAAGGAAGCTCCGATTCCTCGAGAAGCTCGAGGAGGAGATCGACGAGGCCCTCGAATGAGTGTCGCCGCCGGCACCCGCGCGCGCATCGAGGCGGCGCATCGCTCGAGCGCGTTCTACCGCGGCTACCTCGCCAACCACCATCCCATGGCGATGGTGGCCCTCGACGCCATGGGCGCGTCGCCCGCGGACCTCGACCGCTTCGAGGCGTCGTACCTGCCGCGCCTGGAGCCGATCGCGGCGAGCGTAGTCGTGATCCAGCCGGGCGATGAGGCTGCGCACCTCGGCTCGCCGCGCGCGTTCCCCGAGTGGGTCGACTACTTCTCGAAGGCGATCGACCACGAGGGCCGGGACGCAGTGCTTGGCCGCTGGATCGACCGCCTGGTGCCCGCCGTCGCCGCCGGCGCCTTCCACGGGGCGATCCGCACCGCCTTCGCGCTCGAGTCGCAGGCAGCACGCGAAGCGGCCCATGCGCTGGCGTACTGGGCGGCGGCCTACGAGCCGTTGCCGGTGCCGCCGCAAGCCGCCGGCACGCGCTCGCCCTACGAGGTGCTGGCGGCGCTCGCGCGCGATCCGCTGCACGCCGGCAAGCGCCTGCCCGGACGCAACATCATCGAGCGCACCGTCGCGGCGGCGAGACTTCCCGATTTCGCGGCCTGCGTGGCGAGCGTCGATCCGGCGCAACTCGACCTCGACGGCATCGCGCGCGCCGTGCTGCGCGCCTATGCCGCCTCCGGCGACTTCACGCTCTTGCACGGCGTGACGGGAACGCATGCGTTCCGGCTGCTCGCGCCCTACGCGAGCGATCCGCGCGCGGCACTCGACGACCTCTGGGTCGCGGTGGTCGCGGCTTAC
>JANNKG010000439.1:0-4389 GCA_031396185.1 Burkholderiales bacterium
GACGTTGTTCACGTCGAGCAACAACTCGCAGCCACTGCGTTCCACCAATGCGGCGAGAAATTCCCACTCGGTCATCTCGTCGCCTGCGAAGCGAACATAGGTCGAGGCGTTTTCCAATACCAGCGGCCGGCCGAGGAAATCCTGCACCTTGGCCACACGCGTGGCGACGTGGCACAACGCCTCCCGCGTGAACGGCACCGGCAAGAGGTCGTGCAGATTGGTGCCGCCGAGCCCGGTCCAGCAGAGGTGGTCCGAGATCCACGCGGGCTGCACGCGGCGGGCAAGCGCTTTCAGCTGCTGCAGGTAGTCGGCGTCGAGCGGATCGGTTCCTGCAATCGAAAGCGATACGCCATGCATCACCATCGGATAGTCGCGGCGAATGCTGTCGAGGAAAGCGAGCGGCTTGCCGCCCGGCACGAGGTAGTTCTCCGACAGCACCTCGAGCCATTCGACCCGGGGACCGCCCCCCGCGAAATCCCGGTAATGCTCGGGTCGCAGCCCCAGGCCGAATCCTTGGATCATGGCGTTACGCGACCACCTTGCCGCCGGCGGCCGTGCACTCGGCAGCGCTCTTCTTCGTCACCCATCCACTGCCCTTGCAGTTGTTGTGTCCCTTGCAATCGCTGGTGGCGGTCTTGCACTCCGAGTGGCCCTTGCAGCCGTTGAGGCCGGCGCATTTCACGCCGCCGTCCTTGGGGGCGGAGACGGCGGAAAGGGGAAGGCCCGACGACAGCAGCGCGAAAGCGGCAGCCGCCGCGACAGAGCCCAATTGCTTGCGATTCATTCGAAATCTCCTTTGGTTGTGAGGTTGTTGCACCGATGAGACCTCGCCAGGCCCCCGAACCTTACCGGTCATCGGAGAGAAATCGGTAGAAGAACGGGCCATCGACGAACGGGTGATCGTCGGTCACGTGGTGCAGCAGACCCAGCTCCAGCATCCGCTGGCCCAGGTTCTCGGCCTCGCCCACCGCGACGCCGCAATGGGCGCGCAGCCAATCGACCGCCTCGTTGCCGACGAAACAGCGCGGATAGACCTTGCCGAGGTAGCGGCGGTCGGCGATGCCCACGCCCGCGGGCGCACGCATCTCCTCGACCAGGCTGGAAAGCGGGATTCGCTCGAGGAGCCCGTCGCCAGCCCCGAAGCGGAAGAAAAGATTTTCATCGGCGAAGGTCTGCTCGCGCGCGACGTGGTGGATGAGGCCCATTCCCTGCAGTGCGCGGCCGGCGAACACCGCCGTCTCGGCGCTCACGCCGAGGCGATGCACCACCCGCTCGACCGCCTCCGACGCCACGAAGCATTCGCGAAACGACTTGCCGCGCCAGGAGCGATCCTCGACCCTGACACCGTTGCCGGAGCGCAACTCGTCGAGGATTCGCAGCGGGTCGACGCCGATCTTTTCGAGGCGCCGCAGGTCGGCAAAATGACGCGCCACGCCCGGGTCCTGGGGAGCCTCGGCATCCAGCAGCGCCTTGAGGGAACGCTGCAGGTTGTCCGCGTCGGGCTCGTTTGGGCCGATTGAACGCAGCACCGCCGCGAGGGGATCGTTGACGCTCCTGCGCCAGGCGCCCAGAGACGTCGCGGGGAGCAATGCATCGACCCCCCACTCGCTTGCCCATCGCTGCTCGACTTCGGAGACGTGCACGCGCCGCGGCAGGCGCAGGAAGATGCGCAGGCCGGCGAACGCGCGCCGGATTTCGGCCACCTCGCGCGGCGCTTCACAGGCGCTCGCGGCAAAGAAAGGAATGTCGATGATGGCCGCGTTGGCCGGGCGCGCCTTCAGGTCGGAGCGCAGCGCGAGGAGCGGATCCCGGGTTCCGGGCTCGACTCCGTGGACACCGACGCCCTGGGAGGACAGCGCCGCGCGCCAAAGCTCGGTGGACTCGTTCGAGGACAGCAACAGCGCAACAGCGGAGCTCTTCATCGCGGGCATTGGGAATGGGACACCTGTAGGACCCGACACACCTCGCGTTCCTTACAGGCCCTCGAAAACTAATTGAACGCGTCCGCGACGAACTGGAGGCGGTCGCGCAGCGCGCGAAGATTGGGCACCAGGGGCGCGGCGGACGCGGGGACGAGCATGGCGAGAAACGCTGCCAATGCCGAAACGACGTCCTTCATCGCTTGTCCCCTTGTATATTGTCCGGTCAGGTTACCTCAAATAAACCCATGACAGACGACACCCAGGACAAAGGCCTCGAAAAGGGCCTTACCAGCTACGGCGACCGCGATTTCTCGCTATTCCTGCGCAAGGCATTCATCAAGGGCGCGGGTTATACCGACGATGCGCTCTCCCGCCCGGTGGTGGGAATCGTGAATACCGACAGCGGCTACAACCCCTGCCACGGCAACGCCCCGCAACTGCTCGAGGCGGTCAAGCGTGGCGTGATGCTCGCCGGCGGACTGCCGGTGGACTTCCCGACCATCTCGATCCACGAGAGCTTCGCGCACCCGACCTCGATGTACCTGCGCAACCTCATGTCGATCGACACCGAGGAGATGATCCGCGCGCAGCCGATGGATGCGGTGGTCCTGATCGGCGGCTGCGACAAGACGGTTCCCGCGCAATTGATGGGCGCTGCGTCCGCCAACGTGCCGTGCGTGCAGCTGGTCACGGGCTCGATGCTCACCGGCTCACACCAGGGCGAACGCGTGGGCGCGTGCACCGATTGCCGCCGTTACTGGGGCAAGTATCGCGCCGAGGAAATCGATGCCGATGAGATCTCGCGCGTGAATAACCAGCTGGTGGCCTCCGTGGGTACCTGCTCGGTGATGGGCACGGCGTCCACCATGGCGTGCATCGCCGAGGCCCTCGGGATCGCGCTGCCCGGGAGCGCATCGCCGCCTGCGGTGACCGCCGACCGTATCCGCGTAGCCGAGCGCAGCGGGAAGGTCGCGGTCGAGCTCGCCCGATCGAAGCTCACGCCCGATCGGATCCTCACCCCGCACGCTTTCGAAAATGCGTTGCGCGTGCTGCTCGCCATCGGCGGCTCGACCAATGGCGTGATCCACGTGACCGCAATCGCCGGGCGCCTGGGCATTCCCATCGACCTCGAGCGCTTGCATGCGCTTGGACAGGAGACGCCGGTGCTGGTGGACCTCAAGCCCTCGGGGCAGCACTACATGGAGGATCTGCACCGTGCCGGCGGCTTGCCCACGCTGCTGCGCGAGTTGAAACCACTGCTGCACCTCGATGCGGTGACGGTGACCGGCCGCACGCTGGGCGAGGAGATCGACGCGGCCGGCGCGCCTTTCCCCCAGGAAGTGGTCCGGCCGATGTCGCGGCCGCTTTATCCCAAGGGCGGCATCGCGGTGCTGCGCGGCAACCTGGCGCCCGGCGGGGCGATCATCAAGCAGTCGGCCGCGGACGCGAAGCTGATGAAGCACGAGGGGCGCGCGGTGGTGTTCGAGAACGCGGCGGACCTGGCCGCGCGGATCGATTCCGACGACCTCGACGTGAAAGCCGACGACATCCTCGTGTTGAAGTGCATCGGCCCCAAGGGCGCACCGGGAATGCCCGAGGCGGGCTACCTGCCGATCCCGAGGAAACTCGCGCGCGCCGGCGTGAAGGACATGGTGCGCATTTCCGATGGGCGCATGAGCGGAACCGCTGCGGGGACTATCGTTCTCCACGTGACGCCCGAGTCGGCCGCCGGCGGGCCGCTCGCGTGGGTCCAGTCGGGCGATCGCATCCGCCTCGACGTTGCCGCCCGCGAGCTCGCGTGGCTCGTCTCCGCCGAGGAGCTCGCGCGGAGGAAGCGGGCCCACCCGGTGGTCGAACCCACCGCCCCGCGTGGCTACCTCAAGCTCTTCCTGCAAACCGTGACGCAGGCCGACCAGGGCGTCGACTTCGACTTCCTCAGGAAATAAGTGAAATCCATGAAAACTTACAGGATTGCGGCCATCGGGGGCGACGGCATCGGGCCGGAAGTGATCGGCGCGGGCGTGGAAGTGCTGAAGGCGTTGGGCAAAGCCGACGGCGGGTTCGGGGTGAAGGTCGAGGAATTTCCGTGGAGCTCGGACTATTACCTGAAGCACGGGCAGTACATTCCCGACGGTGGCCTCGAGAAGCTGAAGAAATTCGACGCGATCTTCTTCGGTGCCGTCGGCAGCCAGAAGGTGCCCGACCACGTTTCGCTCTGGGGTCTCCGGCTGCCGATCTGCCAGGGCTTCGACCAGTACGCCAATGTGCGGCCCGCGCGAGTGCTCCCGGGTGTGAAGAGCCCGCTCGCCAGGGGCCGCGATATCGACTGGGTAGTGATCCGCGAGAATTCTGAGGGCGAGTACGCCGGCATGGGCGGGCGCGCGCACCGCGGGCTGCCGATCGAGACCGCGACCGATGTCTCGGTCTACACGCGCGTGGGCGTGGAGCGCATCCAGCGCTTCGCCTT
>JANNKG010000459.1:0-4914 GCA_031396185.1 Burkholderiales bacterium
GGGGTTGATCTCGAGCAGCACGGTCGCCCCCTGACGCGCAAGGGCGAGCGCCGCCACCTGCGCCAGTCCGCGCGCCATCGTCGTCTTGCCGGTGCCCGGCGGGCCGGCGAGAACGAACAGGCCATGGGGCAGCCCCGAGAGCAAAGCCAGCTTGCGTCCGTGCTGCAGGACGAGGAGCGCCTGCCCCAGGAGGCGCTCCTTCACCTCGCGCGGGACGATGATCGCGTCCCAGTCGCGGTCGTGGTGCTCCGCGGGGAGCACGTGCATCGAGAGCACGCCCGGCGGCAAGGCGGTCTTCGCGCGATCCATCACTCGCCGGGCCTCTTGTCGTCGGGCCACTGGATCTGCGAGAGCTCCTGCATCGATACCAGCGTGTCCTCGGCCTCCTCGAACAGCACCATCGGGTCCATCAGCGCCCGCATCGTCTCGAGGATCGAGTCGAACATGTGGATGCGGACCAGGCGGCACTCGTTCGCGGGATCGTCGTTGAAGTGCTGGTGCCAGAGGAAATGGTCGACCACGATCAGGTCGCCCTTCTCCCAGCGGTGGTGCTCGCCGCGGTCGGGGGCGGTGCCGAGGAAGCTGTGACCATGCCCCTCGACCACGTAGAGCCACGCCTCGCCCGGGTGGCGGTGCAGCGACTGCGTTTTGCCCGGCGCGAACTGGATCATGACCTGGGTCAGGCCCGAGGCCTCGTTGCCGATGGCGCGGTCGTTCAGGAACTTGGTGCGCGTGCCGCGCGGGGTGGCGAGGATCTCCTGCTCGTCGTAAGGCGTGTGGATGCGTCCCGAGCGGCGTTTTTTGGTCTCGACCGCGAGACGGCGCAGGCGCCGTGCATAGGGATCGTCGCCCGCCGGGCCCGGGGAGAACGCCAGGCGCGGAGGCAGCTTCTCGAACTTCTCGTGGCCCGCGTCCTCGATCAGGCTCATCCCGAGCGTCCAGAGCGTGGGCTCCGACGAGTAGCTCATGAACCGCCCCGGCTTGTCCCCGTCGTTGCCGTGGCGGTGCCAGCTCCACGCGGGAAGGTGGATCGCATCCCACGCCTTCCAGTCGTAGCGCACGCCGTCCACTTCGGTCCAGCCGCTGCCTTCGACCATGAAGAGGATCGCGTCCCACGAGTGCCGGTGGACCGTGGTGACGGTCCCGGGGTCGACTTCGTGCACCAGGGCGTCAAGGCAGCGCGTCGGGCGATCGCCGTCCCAGCCCATGTAAACGCCGGTACGCATCCCCCGGGCGGTCGCCTGGAGCACCACATCCTCCCGCCGGATCACGCTCTGGCGGTAGGTGCGCCACTCGTCGAGGAACTCCGCCCGGCGCTTCTTCTGGATGTGATAGTGGGTGGTGGTGGTCTTGTTTTTGGTGGACATGGCTCCGGTAACCCCCGCAACAGGCGGTGGTGTTATTTTATGCAGAACATCGTTCCATTTGATTGCCCGAACGGCTAGTTGACCATAGAATGAGGGCCCTGTTCAAGCTCGGAATGGCCACCATGATGAAGCTCGCGCCTGCCTGGCTCCTCGCCCTCGCCCTGGCCCTCGTCGTGTCCCCTGCGGCGGCCCAGGCACCGGCGGCCAACGACGAGGTGTTCCGCTATCGCGGCGCCGACCGCGACGCGCGCCTGGTGGAACGGGCGAAGCAGGAGGGCAGCGTCGTGGTCTACACGTCGCTCGCCCCGACCGAGTCGAGGCCGCTCGCCGAGGCCTTTGAGAAGAAGTATGGCGTCAAAGTGGAGCTGTGGCGCGCGCTCTCCGACAAGGTCGTCCAGCGCGTCGTGACCGAAGCGCAGGCACGGCGCCACACGGTGGACGTGATCGAGACCAACGGCCCGGAGATGGAAATGCTGGCGCGCGAGAAGGTGCTGGCCGAGATCCACTCACCTTATATATCGGACCTGCCGCCCGAAGCCGTGCCGGCGCATCGCACCTGGTTCCCCGACCGGATGAATTTCTTCGTGGTGGGCTACAACACCACGAAGGTCCAGCGCTCCGAGATTCCCGCCACCTACGAGGGTTTCGCCGACCCGAAGTGGAAGGGGCGCATCGGGATCGAAGCGACCGACGCCGAGTGGATGGCCACCCTGATCAAGACCTGGGGCAACGACCGCGGCATGGATTTCTTCCGCAAGCTCTCGGCCATGAAGCCCGACGTGCGCAAGGGCCACGTGCTGCTGGCCGAGTTGGTGGCGGCGGGCGAGGTGCCGGTGGGCCTCACCATGTACAACAGCAACATCGTGTCGCTCAAGCGCAAGGGCGCTCCGATCGACTTCGTGGCGGTGCAGCCGGTGGTGGCCCGGCCGCAGGGCATCGGCGTGGCTCGCGCGGCACCGCACCCGAACGCGGCGCTCCTGTTCACGGACTACGTGCTGTCGCCGGAGGGCCAGAGGCTGTTCGAATCGATGGGGCGCGTGCCGGCCAGCACCAAAGTCAAGAGCGAGCTCAACAATTTCCCCTTCACGCTGCTCGAGCCCGCGACGGTGCTCGAGGAAGCCGAGAAATGGGAAAAGATGTGGAATGACTTCTTCCTGAAGAAATGATGGACATCCTTCCCGCGCACGGGCTGTCCCTCGTGGCGGTCGTTTTCCTCCTCGGGCTCAAGCACGGGTTCGACCCCGACCACCTCGCGGCGATCGACGGCCTCACGCGCTTCAACGCCGAGCGCCGGCCGCGGCTCGCCCGCTGGTCGGGCCTGCTCTTTTCGCTGGGCCACGGGGTCGTCGTGACCACCGTCGCGATCGCGGTAGCCACCGTGGCGACCGAGTGGAAAGCCCCCGTGTGGCTGGAGCACACCGGCGTATGGATCTCGATCGGCTTCCTTGCGTTGCTCGGCGCGGCGAATCTCGCCGCGCTCGCTCGTACCCCGCCAGGAGTAGTTGTCCGCCCCGCGGGGCTGCGCAGTCGCGCCTTCGCGCGCCTCACGCGGGCCGAGCACCCGGTGCTCATCGCCGCGGTCGGGGCCGCTTTCGCGCTGTCCTTCGACACCATCGGCCAGGCCGTGCTGTTCTCGGTGACCGGATCACATCTCGCCGGATGGCTCTTCGCCGGAGCCCTCGGGCTGGTGTTTACCGCGGGCATGGCGTCCACCGATGCCCTCAATGGACTGTGGGTAAGCCACATGGTGCGTTCTGCCGACCGGCGGGCGGCGTCGGCCTCGCGCGTGATGAGCATGGCTATCGGCGTGACCTCGCTGGCGATCGCCGCTCTTGCCGCGGCGCGCATCCTGCTGCCGGCGCTCGATGAAAGCCTGGCGGGGTGGGGCGCGGCCATGGGCTTTGCGGTAGCGGGAACGGTGGCAATTGCGTACACGGTGGCCATGCGCATGGCGTTGCGCGCAGGCGCCTCGCGGGCGGCGCCTTGACGGTCCCGGCCGTGGAGCGCGCTCCCAAGAAGGCCAAGGCACGACGCATGCGCTTGTCGTCGGTCGCGAATTCCATTCGCCTCACCAAGGCGTTCTCCGAGGACGAGTACGAGATGGGCATCAGCGCGCTCGCCCTCCGCTTGGGCCTGGCCAAGAGCACCGTGCACCGGCTCGCCACCACGCTGGTGGAGTACGACATCCTCGAGCAGAACCGCGAGACCGGGAAGTACCGCCTCGGGCTGGCGCTCTTCGAGCTGGGGACTCTGGTGCGTCGCAAGATGGATACCGCCTCCGAATCGCGAGCCCAGATGTATTCCCTCGCCGAGATGACCGGGGAAACGGTGCAGCTCGCCGTCCTCGACCACCAGAGCGTGCTCTACATCCGCATCCTCGAAAGCCGCCAGGCGGTGCGCATGTCGACGATCGCCGGCTCGCGCGCCCCAGCGCACTGCACCAGCGTCGGCAAGGTCCTGCTCGCGCACCAGGCGCCGGAAGTCGTGCAACAGATCCTCGACAACGGCCTGAAACGCTATACCAGCAACACCATCACCGATCCCGCGGTGCTCGCCGAGGAGCTCGTCTCGATCCGCGCCAAGGGTTACGCGATCGACGACGAGGAGATCGAGGTGGGCTTGCGCTGTGTCTCCGCGCCGATTCGCAACCACTCGGGCCGGGTGATCGCCGCGATCAGCGTCGCGGCGCCGGTGCAGCGCATGACCAAGAAAAATGTCCAGACCACCGTGCCCACGGTGGTTGCCGCCGCGGAAGCCATCTCGCGGCGCCTGGGGTACCTGCCGTCGCTCTCCGCGGCGCTGATGGCGGAGTGATGCACGCCGTCCGGGTAGCGGAGGGCGCCACGTACGAGTGCGCCGACGACGACACGCTGCTGCGCGCGGGATTGCGCGCGGGACTGGGCTTGCCCTATGAATGCAACGCGGGTTCCTGCGGCACCTGCAAGGTGGAGATCCTCGAAGGCCAGGTGACCTCGCTTCGACCCGACGCGCCGGGGCTTTCGGACCGCGACCGTGCCAAGAATCGGGTCCTCGCCTGCCAGGCGCGGCCGGCGACCGATTGCGCGATCAAGGTGCGCGTGCGGCCCGAGAACGTGCCGGTTCATCGCCCGGCACGGTTTCGCGCGCGCCTCGAGGGCTTCCGCGACCTGACCCACGACATGCGCGAGTTCCACTTCAAGGCCGAAGGGGCGCCCGGATTCCTGCCCGGGCAGTACGCGCTCTTCTACATGCCGGGCCTCGACACGCCCCGGACCTATTCGATGTCGAACGTGGACGAGGGTGGCGGCGAGTGGCACTTCATCGTGCGCCGCGTCGCGGGCGGCGCCGGTACCGAGACGCTCTTCGACAAGGTGGCGGTGGGGAGCGAGATCACGCTCGACGGCCCCTACGGCCTCGCGTACCTGCGCCGCGACAGCCCGCGCGACCTGGTCTGCGTGGCCGGCGGCTCGGGCCTGGCGCCGATCCTCTCGGTCGCGCGTGGCGCGGCGCGGGAACCCGCGTTGCAGGATCGCAGGATTCACGTGTTCTACGGGGCGCGCTCCCCGCG
>JANNKG010000480.1:0-2228 GCA_031396185.1 Burkholderiales bacterium
CATCGTTCGCAACGAGAAGCGCATGCTGCAGGAGGCCGTCGACTCGCTGCTCGACAACGGCCGCCGCGGCAAGGCGATGACCGGCGCCAACAAGCGCGCGCTCAAGTCGCTCGCCGACATGATCAAGGGCAAGAGTGGTCGCTTCCGCCAGAACCTTCTGGGAAAGCGCGTCGACTATTCCGGCCGCTCGGTGATTGTTGTTGGGCCTACCCTCAAGCTGCACCAGTGCGGGCTGCCGAAGCTGATGGCCCTCGAGCTTTTCAAGCCCTTCATCTTCCACAAGCTCGAGGTCATGGGCCTCGCCACGACCATCAAGGCCGCCAAGCGCATGGTGGAGAGCCAGGAGCCGGTGGTGTGGGACATCCTCGAGGACGTGATCCGCGAGCATCCGGTCCTGCTCAACCGCGCGCCCACGCTGCATCGCCTCGGCATCCAGGCCTTCGAGCCAGTGCTGATCGAGGGCAAGGCGATCCAGCTGCATCCGCTGGTTTGCGCCGCATTCAACGCCGACTTCGACGGCGACCAGATGGCGGTCCACGTGCCGATCTCGCTGGAAGCGCAGATGGAGGCGCGCACGCTGATGCTGTCGTCGAATAACGTGCTGCATACCGCGCACGGCGAGCCGGTCATCGTGCCGTCCCAGGACATCGTCCTGGGGCTGTACTACGCCACCCGCCAGCGCGTCAACGCGCGCGGCGAAGGCTCGATGTTCTCCAACATCTCGGAAGTCAGCCGCGCCTACGAGTCCGGCGGCGTCGAGCTGCATGCCGCCATCACGGTGCGCATCAAGGAGTCGCGCAAGAATGACGACGGCACGTTCACCGAAGTCGTGAACCGCTACGAGACCACGGTCGGCCGCGCACTCATGTCGGAGATCCTACCCGCGGGGCTGTCCTTCCCGCTGATCAACAAGCCGCTCAAGAAGAAGGAGATCTCGAAGCTCATCAACGAGGCCTTCCGTCGCTGCGGCATCCGCGAGACGGTGATCTTCGCCGACAAGCTGATGTACACGGGCTTCACCTTCGCCACCCGCGCGGGCCTGTCGATCTGCGTCGATGACCTGCTGATCCCGGCCCAGAAGGCGGGAATCATCGACGACAGCGAGAAGGAAGTGAAGGAGATCGAGCGCCAGTACACCTCGGGCCTGGTGACCCAGGGCGAGCGCTACAACAAGGTGGTCGACATCTGGGGCCGCGCCGGCGACCAGATCGCCAAGGCGATGATGGACCAGCTCGGCAACGAGAAGGTCATCGACCGCAAGGGCAAGGAGGTCAACCAGGAGTCGTTCAATTCCATCTACATGATGGCCGACTCGGGCGCGCGCGGCTCGGCGGCGCAGATCCGGCAGCTGGCCGGGATGCGCGGACTGATGGCCAAGCCCGACGGCTCGATCATCGAGACGCCGATCACGGCCAATTTCCGCGAAGGCCTGAACGTGCTCCAGTACTTCATCTCGACCCACGGCGCGCGCAAGGGCCTGGCCGACACGGCGCTCAAGACCGCCAACTCCGGCTACCTCACCCGCCGCCTGGTGGACGTGACGCAGGATCTGGTGGTGATCGAGGAGGATTGCGGCACCACCACCGGCATGGCCCTGAAGGCGCTGGTGGAGGGTGGCGAGGTGGTCGAGGCGCTGCGCGAGCGTATCCTCGGGCGCGTTACCGCGGCCGACGTCTTCAACACCGAGAACCAGGAAATCCTGGTGCCGGTCGGCTCCCTGCTTGACGAGGACTCGGTCGAGCGCATCGAGAAAGCAGGCGTCGACGAGGTGAAGGTACGTACCCCGCTCACCTGCGATACGCGCTACGGGATCTGCGCCTCGTGCTATGGCCGCGACCTGGGCCGGGGCACGCGCGTGAACGTGGGCGAGGCGGTCGGCGTGATTGCCGCGCAGTCGATCGGCGAGCCGGGAACCCAGCTCACGATGCGTACCTTCCACATCGGGGGCGCGGCATCGCGAACCGCGGTGGCGAGCTCGATCGAGGCCAAGTCGAATGGCATCGTGCACTTCGCCAACACCATGCGGTACGTGACGAACGCCCGCCGCGAGATGGTTGCCATCTCGCGCAACGGCGAGATCATCATCGCCGACGAGAACGGCCGGGAGCGCGAGCGCCACAAGGTGCCGTACGGCGCTACCCTCACGGTGGCCGACGGGGCCAAGGCCAAGGCCGGCCAGCCGATCGCCAACTGGGACCCGCTCACGCGACCGATCATCACCGAGTACG
>JANNKG010000482.1:0-1612 GCA_031396185.1 Burkholderiales bacterium
CGCGCCTCATGGGCGCCGACTGCATCATCAGCGGCATCCGCCCGCAGATTGCGCAGACCATCGTGCACCTGGGCGTGGACCTGTCCGGGGTGACCACGAAGGCGAGCCTTTCGGACGCATTCAGCGTGGCGCTGAAGCGCACCGGCTCGAAAGTCACGCGCGAGGGAGCCTGAGCAATGGAGCGAATCCCGATCCTGCGCATGGGGCGCTTCCTGCTGGTGACCATACAAGTGGACATGCACGACCAGCTCGCGATGAGCCTCCAGGATGACCTGACCCAGCGCATCGTTCGCGAGAAGGCGCGCGGTGTCCTCATCGACATCTCCTCCCTCGACGTGGTCGATTCCTTCATCGGCCGCACCATCAGCAACATCGCCGCGATGTCGCGCGTCCTCGATGCGCAGACGGTGGTGGTCGGCATGCGGCCCGCGGTCGCGATCACGCTGGTGGAACTCGGGCTGGACCTCAAAGGCGTGCGAACGGCCCTCAACGTGGAGAGGGGAATGACGTTGCTGCAGGCGGCCTCCTGACCTCCAGGAATCAAGCCATCCCCTTGAGCGCCGACGTCTCGGTCCAGGCCACCGAGTCGCTGGAGCTGAAGACTGGCGAGGACGTTGTGCTCCTGCGGCGCAAAGTCCGCGAGCACGCGCTCGCGGCAGGCTTCACCCTCGTCGAGCAGACCAAGGTCATCACCGCCGCGAGCGAGCTGGGGCGCAACACCGCCCAGCATGGCGGCGGCGGGCAGGTGCGTATTTCCCGGGTGGCAAGCGGCGCGCGGCGCGGCTTGCAGCTGGAATTCATCGACGAGGGCCCGGGCATCGCCGATATCGAGCTCGCGCAGCAGGATGGCTACTCCACCGGCGGCGGGCTCGGGCTCGGGTTGGGTGGCGCGCGGCGGCTCTCCGACGAGTTCGCCATCATTTCGCAGCCCGGCCAGGGCACGCGCATCACCATCGTGCGCTGGAAGTCCTTTTGAGCGCGCCTCTGCCTCTTTGCTTCGAGATCGCCGAGGCGAGCCAGGTCTCGGCGGCGCGCATCGGCGTGCAAGCCCACGCGCGCGAGCTGGGGTTCGACGAGACGCGCACCGGGCGCGCGGCGATCGCCGTCACCGAGGCCGCGACCAATCTCCTGCGCCACGGGGGAGGAGGCGAGATTCTGGCGCAGCGGGTGTCGCGCGAAAAATCGCTCGGCATCGAGGTTCTCGCCCTTGACCGTGGACCGGGAATGGACAGCTTCGAAGCGAGCGCGCGCGACGGCGTTTCCACCGTCGGCACGGCCGGAACCGGCCTGGGCGCGATCAAGCGCCAGTCCGATGAGTTCGACGTCTACACGCGGCGCGATGCGGGGACCATCATCAGGATGGCCTTCTGGAATCGCGAGACGGCGCCCGCAACCTCTCCTTACGAGGTGGGAGCGGTGTGCGTCCCGAAGGACGGTGAAACGGTATGCGGCGACGCATGGGGGGCCGACCTGCGCGCCGACGCAGCGACGTTCCTGGTGGCCGACGGCCTGGGGCACGGACCCGATGCGAGCGAGGCCGCGTCGATGGCGGTCGGATCGTTGGGGAGGCCCGCCCACGATTCCGCGATCGGCATCCTCGACCTCGCACACG
>JANNKG010000483.1:0-12283 GCA_031396185.1 Burkholderiales bacterium
GCGTGATGGGAATCGCCGACATCTTCGAGGCGCTCACGGCGAAGGACCGGCCGTACAAGAAGGGCAAGACGCTCTCCGAGTCGCTCGCGATCCTCGGACGCATGAAGGAGAGCGGGCACGTCGATCCGGACCTGTTCGACATCTTTGTGCGCGACCGGGTGTACCTGCGCTACGCGCGCGAATTTCTAGATCCGGAACAGATCGACGAGGTCGACCTGAAGACCGTTACGGGCTTCCGCGGCTGACCAAAGGCGTCACTTTTGGTGGGAACGCGGCGATTCGCGGCGCTCCATTCCGCCCGCCGGGAGGAGCTCCGGAACCCGCTCGCGAGAGCTACCGGGTCGCCGGTAGGACGTTGAATTCATGGTAAAAACAGGGTATCTGACGGGGGTGCTCCCGGATGCGCGAATCGCACCATGGCCCATGTCTTGGCACACCGGTTGCGTAGGGGTACCCGCACACACCGCAAGTGTGGCCGCGGCACCTTCCAAATACCTAAGGAGTTTCTTTCCATGAAAAAAGTCCAGCAAGGCTTCACGCTTATCGAACTGATGATCGTCGTTGCGATCATCGGCATCCTGGCGGCCATCGCCATTCCGGCGTACCAGGATTACATCGTCCGCTCGAAAGTGACGGAGCTGGTCAACGCCGCCGGCGTCTGCAAGACCTCGGTCGCGGAGTTCCACCAGACCCAGGCCCGGATGCCTGTCAACGACACGGAAGCTGGCTGCAGCACCTCGGGTACCGCCAACTCGGCTCCGCCCACGGTTGCCGGTGGCACGATCACCGTGGCCGCGGCCGGCAGCCTTGCGCTCCAGGCTCCGGGCAACGTCACCTACTTGCCCGTGATTAACCCCGCCACCAACGCGATCTGCGCGTGGGATTGCTCCACCTCGACGGTCGCCTCGAAGTACCTGCCGGCCGCTTGCCGTGTTGCTCCGGCGGCTTGCTAATAAGAAGTAAAGCTCTACGGAACGGGTCGCCTCCTGGCGGCCCGTTTTCTTTTTGGGATCGGCGAACCGTGCTGAAAAGACCAAGAGTCGCCTGGAGCTGACCACGATGCTCGAGCTGCGCCGCAGGTCCGATCCACTCCTGATCCTTTTCCTCGTCTCCGGTTTCGGCGGCCTCATCTACGAGGCGATCTGGACCCATTACCTCAAGCTCTTCCTCGGCCACGCGGCCTACGCGCAAACCGTAGTGCTGGTCGTCTTCATCGGCGGCCTCGCGCTGGGCGCGTGGATTTGCGCGCGGCTCGCCCAGCGCTTGCGCAATCCGCTGCGGGTCTACGCGTTAGTGGAGGTTTCGATCGGGCTGCTTTCGATGGTCTTCCACCCGCTGTTCGTGGCTGCGACCGATTGGGGCTACGCCTCGCTGCTGCCGGCGGCCTGCGACCACGCCACCTCATTCTGCGTGCCGCAGTGGCTGCTGGCGGCGCTTCTTCTCCTGCCACAGTCCGTGCTGCTCGGAACGACCTTTCCGCTGGTGAGTTCCGCGATGCTTCGAATGGACACCACGCGGCCGGGCCACGACGTCGCGGCGCTGTACTTCCTGAACAGCCTCGGCGCCGTCTTCGGCGTGCTCGCCGCGGCTTTCGTGTTGATACCGGCGCTCGGCTTGCCCGGGACCATGAAGTTCGTCGCATGCGTGAATCTGTTGCTCGGGGCCTGCGCTTTCCTGCTCTCCCGCGACCCGCCCACTGCCCTCGTCATCCAAGCCGTGGCCGCACCGGGGGCCGACGCGCCCGACGCGCCCGGCGCGGAGAGGAGGCTCCTTCGGATCCTGCTGGCGACCGCGTTCCTCACGGGCCTCTCGTCGTTCATGTACGAGATCGCCTGGATCCGCATGCTGAGCCTCGTGCTGGGCGCGTCGACTCATTCCTTCGAGATCATGCTGGCGAGCTTCATCATGGGGTTGGCTCTCGGCGGGGCATGGGTGCGCAACCGCATCGACGCCGTGGCCGATACGGTCCGGTATCTGGCGCGTGTGCAGCTGGCGATGGGCGCGGCGGCGGCGCTCACGATACCGGTGTACGTCGGCAGCTTCGACATGATGGCGTGGCTGCTGTCCTCGGTCGAACGCAACAGCGGCGGTTTCATCCTCTTCAGCGTCGCTTCGACAGCCATCGCGCTCGCGGTCATGCTGCCCGCCACGTTCTGCGCCGGCATGACGCTGCCGCTAATCACCTCCCGTTTGCTGCGCTCGCCCTCGGGCGAGAGATCGCTGGGACTCGTATACGCGGTCAACACACTCGGCTCGATCATCGGCGTGATCATCGCCGTGCACCTTCTCCTCGAGTGGATCGGTGTTCGCGGCACGCTGCTCGTCGGGGCGGCGGTCGACGTGGGGCTGGGGCTCTTCCTGATCCTGATGCTTCGGCCGCGCGGGGCGCCGGTGCGATTCCCCGCGGAAGTCGTCGGCGCGATTGCGGCGCTAGTGGCGATCACCGTGGCCTTCGACATCGACCCGCGGCGCTCCGCGTCGGGCGTGTTCCGTACCGGGAAGGCGCTACTCGGCTCGTCCGACAAGGTGGTGTTCCACCGGGACGGCAAGACGGCCACCGTGGACGTGGTGGACCATGGCCAGGTGCGCGCCATCCGCACCAATGGCAAGTCGGACGCCGCCATCGGCATGGGCGACGCGGCGATCTCGGACGAGTACACGATGGCATTGCTGGCAATACTGCCGCTCGGGCACCAACCGCAGGCGCGGACCGCGGCCGTCATCGGCTTCGGCTCCGGGATGTCTACCGCCGTGCTCCTGGCGAGCCCGCGGCTCGAGCGCGTGGACACGATCGAGATCGAGCCCGCGATGGTGGACGGCGCGCGCCTGTTTCGACCGAGGGTCGAGGCCGCCTACAGCGATCCGCGTAGCCGCATCGTCATCGACGACGCGAAGTCCTATTTCGCGCGCGGGCGCCAGAAGTTCGACATCATCGTCTCGGAGCCGTCGAACCCGTGGGTGAGCGGGGTGGCCTCGCTCTTCACGCAGGAGTTCTACCAGCGCCTCGACGCGGCCATGAACGACGGCGCCGTGCTCGCGCAGTGGATCCACACGTATGACATGGACACCCAGACGCTGGCGGCGATCCTCGGGGCCATGGCCAGGACGTTCCCGGACTTCATCGTCTATGCGGTGGATGCCGATGTGATCGTCATCGCGCGCAAGGGCGGGGCGCCGGGCACGTTCCAGGACGAGGTGATGGCGTTCCCCGCGATGCAGCCGATGTTGAAGCGCCTGCGGCTCGCCAACGGCGACGACATCCGCCGCCGCGCCGTGGGCAGCTGGGCGTCGCTTTCGTCCTACTTCGGGCGCCTGGGCGTGCCGGCCAACTCGGATTACTTCCCGATTGTCGACCACCGCGCTTCGAAGACGCGGTTCACCCGCGAGCGCGTAACCGATCTCATGGAGCTGCAGGACGCCAAGGTGCCGATGTTGGAGATGCTCGATCCAGGTGCGCATGCCCCGGGACGGACCGGACCGCGGCTTTCGGGCTCGGACTGGGAGCAGCGCCCCTTGTGGGCGGTGCAGGACATCATGGCGACGCACGCCTGGGCGGACGCGCCGGCGCCAATCAAGCCGCTCGAGGTCTCCGCGCGCCTTGCTCGCCTGTGGACGCAGCATTGCAAGCGCGAGATCTCGTACGCCCAGGCGCTGCCCCATTTCCTGGCGCTCGCCGAGCAAGTCACGCCGCATCTGCATCCCGACGACGCGCGGCAATTGTGGGCGCCGGTGACACAGTCGACGTGCGCGCGTGCCTTGAGCGACGAGGAGCGCGCCTGGATCGACCTCTTCGCCGCGAGCGCCGCGCGCGACGGTGCGGCGATGGCCCGGATCGGGACTCGTATTCTCGATCGCGACCGCGTCTCCCGCAACCAAGGCAGCGAGTACGCGTTCATGGCCTCGGTGACCGGGCTGCTTTGCCTGGGGGAGAACGAGCGCGCGAGGGCACTGATGGCGGCGGGGACGCAGTCGTGGCTTCGGCCGGGGATCGCCAAGACCGAGCTCGCCTACCTCTACGGGCTGGCGACCTCGCCGCCGCGAGCGCGTTGCCGCGTGGCTTGAATCAGGGGCGCCAGGCGTTGGGCGAGACGGTAAGCCCGTTGCCCAGGAACGCGAGGTAGTACTCGAGATTGTTGAGCTCGTCGGAGCCTGCGGGAAACGGTGCGGCGCCCATGAGCTCCAGGCATTCGCGCATCCGTGCATGCAGCGTCACGGCGCTGCCCTTGCGGACCACCGGATAGGCGAGGCCGTGGCCGGCCGCGGGGGACAGGGCCTCGTCGCCAAAGTATTTGCCGGCGCCCTGCACGTGGCACGAGGCGCAAGCGAAGTTGCGCTGCCCCATCCGCGACGAGTGCAGCCGGCGTCCCTCCTCGAAAAGCGGCTCCGCCCGCGCCGGCACGCGAACGTCGAGCTTCCGGCCAGCCGCGAGCGAGCGCGCATGGGCCACGACCGCGCCCATGGTGGCGGCATCGGCCATTTCGTACAGCGGTTCGCCGTGCGACTTGAGGCACTGGTTGATTGCGATCTCGAGCGTCACGATGCGCTTGAGCCGCGCGTCGAATTGGGGATACGTCGCGGCCACCCGCCGGCCGCCATTGGGGAAACACCCTTCGAGCGAGCGGCCGTTCTTGAACTTGCGCGTCCAGAGGCGTTTGCCTTGCGCGAGGATGGGCTCGGCGGCTGCGGCGTTTGCCGCGAGTTGCTCACGCAGCGCCGGATCTACCGCCGCGCTGCCCAGCGCATAGTCCGCGGGTTTCACCGCTGGCAGGGCGGCCTGCAGGCGCGACACCACCTCCATGCGCGACGACTCCGGCGTGGCGAAGGCCAGGCACGACGCGGCGGCACAGGCGGCACCGATGATCAAGCGCGCGCAGTCAGGGAAGCGCACGCAGGAACTCCACGAGCCGCGCGATCTCGGCCGCATCGAGGATGAGGTGTCGGCCGTACGGCGGCATGACGGTGTCGGGATTCGACCGCAGCGGGTCCTCGATGACCTCGCGCAGGCGTTGCGGCCCCAGCTCGCGCATGCGCGCTCCATCCAGCCGCGGCCCGAGGTCGGCGCGCGTCGTGGGCCCCACGCCCTGCGGCAGCTGGTGGCACGCGATGCAGCGCCCCTTCTCGGGACGCGTGTACAGCCCCAGGGCGTCGGCGGGCGCCTGGGCGAGCGCGATGGCCGGGGCAGCGAGGAGGACGAGGAGCGTGCGGCGCATCAGCTGATTTTGAGCGCCTTCTCGGCGGCGCGCTCGTTCTCGAGCAACGCGCGCAGCTCGCGAAGCCGGGACTCGACACTCGAGATCTCGTAGAAGTCATCGGTCTTCACCCTGACCGCGATCTCGAGCTGGTCGACTGCGGCAGCGAGGTTGCCGCGCCGATAGTGAGCCTCGGCCTGTGCGCGGTGCTGGCCGATCTGCCGGCCCGAGGCTGCAAACGCGCGTGCCTGGATCTCGTAGAGCTGTGCGTCATCCTGGACCGTGCGCAACCGATTCTCGAGATCCGCGGAGACCTCGCGCGGGCGGCCGACTTGCAATAGCAGGTTGAGGTATCCGTACACCAGTCCGCGGCTGCGCGGGAAGCTCCTGAGCGCGGCGCGATACAGTTGCAGCGCCTCGTCGGTGCGGCCCTGCTCGGCGAGCAGCTGGCCCGCGAGCACCTCGAATGCAGGCTGGGGGGAGGCTCCCGCGCGCAGCGGCGCCAGTGTCTTCCACGCGCCGTCGAAGTCGCGCGCGCGGCGCAATGCCAGGGCCATGCCGAAGACGTCTTCGCGCGGGCGCACGACGGTCGCGTCGGCGAGCATCGAGCGAAAGAGGGTCACCGACTCGGTCACCGATCCGGCGGCGGCTCGCAGCTTGGCGCGCGCCAGACGGTACTCGAAGGAGTCGGGCACGAGTCGCGAGGGTGCCGCCTGCATGCGGTCCTGCAGGTCGGCGATGCGCTCGGTGGTGAGCGGGTGGGTGCGCAGGTACGACGGCGCGCCCTTGAACTCATTCAACCGGTTGGCGCGCAGCAGGCGCTCGAAGAAGGTACCCATGCCGCGCGGGTCGAAGCCGGTGCGCTCGAGGATCGTGAGCCCCACGCGGTCGGCTTCGCGCTCGTGCTCGCGGGTGTAGTCGAGCATGGTTTGCATCTGGAAGGCACTCATGCTCGCCACCGCGGCCTCGGTCACCTGTCCGCTTTGGCTGCTGGAGGCACCACGCGAGGCGAGGATTGCCAGCGCGAGCGCGGCCAGCGAAGTCCATTGCGCGCGGCTCTGGCCATGGATGGCGCGCGCCTGGTGGCGCTGCACGATGTGTGCGATCTCGTGCGCCATCACCCCGGCCAGCTCGCTTTCGTTCTGCGTCAGGGTGAGGAGCCCGGTATGCACGCCGATATGCCCGCCCACCAGCGCGAAGGCGTTCACCGCGTCGTCCTGCACCGCGAAGAAGCTCAGGTCGCGCCGCGGCCCCTCGGTGCCGGTCAGCAGCCGCGAACCGAGCGACGAGATGTAATCGGCGACATCGGGGTCATCCACGTACGCGGGGTCGATGCGCACCTCGCGCATGATGCGGTTGCCGATGGTGCGTTCCTGCGTCTCCGACAATGCCGCCACCGACGCGTCGCCCAGGTCGGGCAAGCCCTGAGCGGCACCGGTCGAGAGTTGCAGGCAGAGGATGAGGGCGAGGGGAGCGCGTATGTTCACTGGGGAGGCGGCCTGAGGCGAACTGCTACTATGACGGCCAGGCCCGCGGGAAGGTTCGTCGGGCAATCGGACGGCCAATTATGACGGAAAAACTCACCCACTTCGACGAACGCGGCGCTGCCCGCATGGTTGACGTCGCCGCCAAGGCCGAAACCCACCGCGTGGCGATTGCGGGCGGTTCGATCCGCATGTTGCCCGCCACCCTCGAGCTGGTGCGCATGGGCACCGCAAAGAAGGGCGACGTCCTGGGGGTCGCGCGCATCGCCGCGATCCAGGCCGCCAAGCGAACATCCGATCTCGTACCCCTTTGCCATCCGGTGGCGCTTACGTCGGTGGGCATCGAGTTCGCCATCGACGAGGCGCTCTGCCGAATCGATTGCCGTGCGACCGTTGAATGCACCGCGCGCACCGGCGTGGAGATGGAGGCGCTCACCGCCGTACAGGTCGCGCTGCTCACGATCTACGACATGTGCAAGGCGGTCGATCGCGGCATGACGATGGAAGGAATCCGCCTGCTCGAGAAGCGCGGCGGCAAGTCCGGGACCTACGTCGCGGCCTGAACCCCCAGGGCCCAGAGCGCGAGTCCGGCGAGACCGCTCGCGGCAATCACCGGGATCACCTCGACGCGCCGGGAGGCGAGCGCCGCGAAAGCCGCCGCCGCGATGATCACGCTTGCCCAGTCGATGCGTCCAGCGAATGCCGACGTTTGCGTTGCTCCCGGCCAGAACACGTGCCAGGCGAAGAACACCGCCAGGTTCACGATCACGCCGACCACCGCCGCGGTGATCGCGGTGAGGGGGGCGGTGAGTTTCAAGTCGTCGCGGCTGCGTTCGATGAACGGCGCGCCTGCGAGGATGAAAAGAAACGAGGGCAGGAAGGTGAAGACGGTGGCAACCCACGCGCCGGCGACTCCGGCCATGAAGAGCGCCTCGGGCCCGAGGAGTTGCTTGGTCCATCCCCCCACGAAGCCTACGAATGCGACGATCATGATCAGCGGACCGGGAGTGGTCTCGCCGAGGGCGAGGCCATCGATCATCTGGCTCGCAGTGACCCAGCCGTAGGTTTCAACCGCACCCTGCAGCACGTACGGCAGCACCGCATAGGCGCCGCCGAAGGTGAGCAGCGCCGCTTTGGTAAAGAACCACCCCATCTGCGGGTAGTCGCCGTTCCAGCCGGAGTGGGCGACGAGCGCCCCCAGCATCGCGGCCCAAAGCCCGAGGAAGACCACGGTCGTCACAACCATCCGCATGGGCGAGAAGCGTGCATGCGGCGGGGTGGGCGTCTCGTCGTCGATGATCGCGGGCTCGCGGATTCCGGTCGCGGCGGCGTGGCCGCCGAGCTTGAATGCGTGCGGCGCGAGCCGCCCGCCGATGACGCCCGCCAGCGCAGCTCCCAGGACCACCAGCGGAAACGGTGCCGAGAAGGCGAAGAGCGCGAGGAACGCGGCGATCGCAATCGCCCAGAGCAGCGGATGGCGCAGCGTCCGCCCGCCGATGCGCCAGGCCGCCGCCAGCACGATGGCCACGACAGCGGGCTTCACGCCCCACAGGAGCGCCGCCACCGCGGGCACCGAGCCGAAGCGTACGTACACCCATGAAAGCGCGATCAGGATCGCAACCGACGGCAGCACGAAGAGCACGCCCGCCGCGATGCCGCCGCGCACGCCGTGCAGCAACCACCCGATGTAGGTCGCCAGCTGCTGCGCCTCCGGGCCGGGCAGCAGCATGCAGTAATTGAGCGCGTGCAGGAAGCGCCGCTCGCTGATCCAGCGGTACCGCTCGACCAGCTCGCGATGCATGATCGCGATCTGGCCGGCCGGGCCGCCGAAGCTGATGAAGCCCAGCTTCACCCAGAACCGCAGCGCCTCCTTGAACGACACAGCCTCTTGCGCGGACCTTTCCCACGTTTGCCCCCTCTCCCTTGGGAGAGGGTTGGGGAGAGGGTTGGGGTGTGGATCGTGATGTGGGTCTTGGCTCACGCTCCCGGATTCCAACTATGTCGCTCGTTCCCGCCCTCGCCCTCACGCCGGCACCACGCGTACAGCCCGTCGTAGACCGGCATCGCGTGCGCGAGCATTTCGTGGTCGTCTGTGTAGCGCTCCGAGAGCCCCAGGGATGTCGCCAGCAGGCCTGCGCTCTGAGGTGCGAGGTCGAGGCGGTCGGTATCGGCCCCGCGCACGATGGCCGCGAGCCGGTCGAGCGCCGGATCGGAGAGCGCGAAGTCCTCGAGCAGTGCGTCGAAGCTGCAGCGCTCGCCGCGGTGCGTGACGGCCGCGCCGGGGATGTCGTAGGGAATCGCCTGCCGCGCGGCCGCCTCGCTGAAGACCTGGGGCGTCGGCACATAGTCGAACGTCGCCAGCGGATCGATGAAGCGCTGGATCAGCCAGGGGCATGCGATGCGGTCGATCTTCGGACGGCTGCGCGTGATCCAGCGCGATCCGCCGGGCACGCGCCATTCGGGTCGCCGCAGGACGGTGGCGAGTCCCGCCGCCTTCCACGCCTGGATACCCCCTTCGAGGTAGCGCGCGTCGTAGCCTGCGGCACGCAACTGTGAAGCGGCGTCCTGGCCGACCTCATGCCCCTTGACGCAATAGGCGACGATGGGCCGGTCGACAGCGTGGCGCTTCATGAACGCCACGAGATCGCCTTCGGGGCGCAATGCAGCGGGAAGCAGCCGGTCGTCCTCTTCGAACGCCGGTTGGCGGCGAACGTCGATAACCAGCGGTACGCGATCGCTGCCGAGCTGGGAATAAAGGGTACGGGAATCGATCGATGCGGTGTCCATGGAGCCTCCGGTAGTCGCGGATTCAGGCCTTGGACGGACACCGTCTAGGCGGCTGGCGCCGCCCCCGGGAGCCTGCGTTCCCGGGCTAGCCCATGATAGACCCCGGGCGCCGGCGCTACAACCCTTGAAGGCTGCTGGCAGAGGCCGCATGTTAAAATTCGCGTCCTCCGGAGAACCGAATGCAAGCTTTCGATCGCGAACTCGACGTCCGCGGGCTCAACTGCCCGCTGCCCATATTGCGCGCCAAGAAGACGCTGGGTGACCTCACGGCCGGCCAGGTGCTCAAGGTGAGGGCAACCGATCCGGGCTCGGTCAAGGATTTCCAGGCCTTCTGCAAGCAGACGGGCAACGAGCTCCTGTCGGCCTCCGAAGGTCCGGAATATACGTTCTTCATGAAGAAGCGCTGAAACCAGGATCCCTGGTTTCAGTTCAGTCGACGAACAGGTCCCGGAACAACTCCACGCCCGGCGTGACCGCATAGCGCGAGAAGTCCTTCGTCCCGGCGCGCTTCAGCACTTCCTCGTCGATGTAGAAATTTCCCGTGTTGGCCTTGGCGTCGCTCGTGAGGATCACGTGCGCGGCGTCGGCCATGATCGCCGCGTGCCGGCTCGCGGCCAGGATCGCCGCCGGGAAATGCACCTCGACCGCCGCGGTGGCGATCGTGGTGCGGGGCCACAGGGAGTTGACGGCGATCCCGTCGCCGCGAAATTCCTCCGACATCCCCAGCGTGCACATGCTCATGCCGTACTTGGACAGGGTGTAGGCCACGTGCCCGGCGAACCATTTCGCGTCCATGGCCATCGGCGGGGACAGCGTCAGGATGTGCGGGTTCGAGGATTTCTTCAGGTGCTGGATCGCCGCCTGGGAGCACAGGAACGTCCCGCGGGCATTCACGCCCAGCATCAGGTCGAAGCGCTTCGCGGGCGTGGCAAGCGTCGGTGTGAGGCTGATGGCGCTGGCATTGTTCACCAGGATGTCGAGTCCGCCAAATTGCTGCGCGGTGCGGTTGATCGCCTCCACCACGGCGTTCTCGTCGCGCACGTCGAGCTGGATGGCGAGGGCCTTGCCACCCGCTTCCTCGATCTCGGCAGCGACGCTGTGGATCGTCCCGGTGAGCTTGGGATGCGGCTCGGCCGTCTTGGCGGCGATCGCCACGTTGGCGCCGTCCTTCGCCGCGCGCAGGGCGATCTCGCGCCCGATGCCGCGCGAGCCGCCCGTGATGAAGAGAGTCCTGCCCTTGAGCGTCTTCATGGATTTCCGATTCGAGTGTCTTCCGAGGCGGGGATGATACCCCGGGCCACGTACAGGGTGCGCAAGTGCGAGCGGAAGGCTCGCATCTGCAACGCGAAGGCGATCCCGGTGACCAACGCGACGGCCCCGCTCAGCATGAAGGTCTCGCGAACGCCGATGTGCTCCGCGAGCCAGCCCGCGAAGTAGTGCCCGAACGGCGCGACCCCGATGAAAAACATCGTGTAGTAGCTCATCACGCGGCTGCGCTTCTCCTCCTCCACGACCGACTGGATGATCGTATTGCACGCCGCGCCCGTCATGAACATGCCGAAGCCCGCCATCATCATGAGGAAGATCGAGGCGTAGACGTTTGCCGAGAACCCGAAGCCGATCATGCCCAGTCCGGCCACGACCGGCGCCACCGGCAGCCAGCGTGCGAGGCCGCGAACGCTGGGGCGGCGCGCGAGACTCACTGCCGACAAAAACGCGCCGAGGCCCACTGCGCCGATGAACAATCCCACCAGCGTTGCCCCCTGGCCGAAAGCCTGCACGGCCATCGCGGGCATGAGGGTCGCATAGGGGCTGACCGAGGTGCTCACGGCGGCGAGCGCGAAGAGCATCCTTCGAACCGGCAGCATCCCCATGGCGTATCGCCACCCCTCGGCCAGGTCGGCCAGCGGGTGCGAGGGCGCCCGCACGGGGCGTGCGCTGATGGTCAACCAAGTGAGGGCGATGAGCACCGCCAGATAACTGGTCGCGTTCAATGCGAAACAGACGCTCTCGTCGAAGACCGCGATCAGCAGCCCACCGATCGACGGGCCGATGAGGCGGGTGCCGTTCATCAGCATCGAATTCAAGGCGATCGCATTCGGCAGGTCCTCGCGCCGGTCGATGAGCTGCACGAAGATCGACTGGCGCGTGGGCGTCTCGAAGGCGTTGCAGACCCCGGAGAAGAGGGCGAGGCCGGCGAGCAGCGCCGGGGTGATGAGATCGGTGGCGGTGAGGACGGCGAGCGCAGTCGATTGCAGCGCCAGGAGGCTCAGCACCGCCATCAGCAGCTTGCGGCGGTTGACGCGATCGCCCAGGACGCCCGCGAACGGCGCGAGCACCAGGTGGGGGATGCTCTGGAGGAAACCCACCAGCCCGGTGAAGTGGGTGGAGCCGGTGAGCCGGTAGGCGAGCCACATGAGCGCCACCGACTGCACCCAGGTGCCGATCATCGAGATCGCCTGGCCGGTGTAGTAGCGGCGGAAGTTGGGCGAGCGCAGCGCCCGCAGGCTGTGGGGCAGCGCCAAGCCGCGCCTCAGGCGAGCTTGGCCAGCTGCGAGCGCAGGTCTGCGAGCTTCGCCTCGGTATCGGCCAGCAGCTTCTTCGCCTGCTCGACCACCGCGGGTGGGGCGCGCTCGACAAATGAGGCGGTGCCGAGCTTGGCACGCTGCTTGGACAAATCCGATTCCAGGCGCTCGATCTCCTTCGCGAGCCGCACCTTCTCCGCGGCGCGGTCGATCTCGATATGCAGCATCACCTTGCCGCTCGCGGTCACGGAAACCGGCGCGTCCTTCTCGGGGAGCTCCGGCACGAAGTGGATCTCGG
>JANNKG010000496.1:0-3915 GCA_031396185.1 Burkholderiales bacterium
GAAGAGCGGGAAGAGCGGCAGCCAGAACCACTCGAGGAAACCGTAGCTGCCGTGCTGGCGCGCGACGATCTCCGACAGGCGCATGCTCTGCCCGGCCATGAGCGCGCCGACGAGGGCGAAGCCCATGGCGAGCTCGTAGGACACCATCTGCGCCGTCGCCCGCATGGCGCCGATGAACGCGTACTTCGAGTTCGAGGCCCAACCGGCGATGATGATTCCGTAGATTCCCATCGAGGTCAGGGCGAGCATCACGAGGATGGCGGCATCGACGTCGGCGATCACCCAGGTGGGCGTGAACGGGATGATCGCCCATGCGGCGAGCGCAGGGCCGACGGCGATCACCGGGGCGAGCATGAAGAGGGCCTTCGAGGCGCCCGAAGGCACCATCTGCTCCTTCATCAGCAGCTTGATGGCATCCGCGATCGGCTGCAGGATGCCCTTGTAGCCCACGCGGTTGGGTCCCTTGCGCACCTGGATCCAGCCGATCACCCAGCGCTCCACCAGCTGGTAATAGAGCACCGTGAGCAGCACCGGCACCAGTACCGCGACGATCATCAGGAGCGAGCGTCCGATGCTGTAGGCGACCGGGTAGCTGCCCTGGAAGGCCTGCAGCTGGGTGTAAATCTCGTTCAAGCCGCAACCCCGACGGCGACTTTCTCGAGCGTGACCGCGCCCTCGCCCAAGGCCGCGGTCTCGGGAATTCCGCGCGCGATGCGCACACAGCCATCGGGAATCGACGCGTCGATGCCCAGCGCAAGGCGCGCTTCGCCGCCGCCCTGCGACACGCGCACCCGGTCGCCCGCCGCCAGCTTCGCCCCGGCCGCGGTCGCCGCGCTCATGCGCACGCTGCGCGCCGCCTTGGCATCGGCGGTGCGCTGCAGCGGTGGCGAACGGCGCGCCACGGGATCGGACGCGTAGATCGAGAACTCGGCGATGCGCTCGAGCGATTCGGGAGCGGCGTTGAGCGTCCACTGCACCTCGCCCGCGGTGTTGGCGAGCCCATGAGCTGCCCACGCCTGCAGGTCGGGCGCGATCGCCTTACGGACCTGCTCGAGCGTTTCCCCCTCGAATCCGGGCGCCCCGAGAAGCGCGCCCATCATGCGCAGCACCTTCCACGCCGGGCGCGCATCACCCTGTGGCTTGACCACCGCATTGAACGACTGCACGCGGCCTTCCATGCTCACGAACGTGCCGCCGGTCTCGGTAAAGGGCACGATCGGTAGCATCACCTGCGCGCGCTCGGTGGTGGCGTTGCGGTAGGCCGAGAGCGCGACGCTGAACTCCGCTTTCTCGATGGCGGCGAGGGCGGCCGGGCCCATGTCGAGCTCGGCCTCGACTCCCGCGATGAAGTAGCCGCGGCGCGGAGCGTCGATCATGGCGCGCGCGTCGAGGCCGCGGCTGGGCACCGCTCCCGCGAGATGGGCGCCCACGGCGTTGGCGCCGTCGGGAAGCACTCCGACGAGGGCTCCGGTCGCCCGCCCGATCTCCTGCGCGATGGCGAGCAGCACCGCGAAATCGGGATGCTGCTGCGCGTACTGGCCGAGGATGATGGCCGATGGCTTGCCCTTAAGCGAGGCGGCAATGGGATGCTCGCCTTTGCCGGCGACCGCCTTGGCGATCTCCGCGAGCGCCGCGGCGAGCGCCGACGGCTTGGCCAGCACGCGGTTGGCCACCGGCATCAGGAGGTCGTCGCCGGCGACGTGCAGGAGGTTGACCGCGAGGCCCTTTTTGGCCGCATGGCGCAGGCGCGCGGTGAGCAACGGCTGCTCCTTGCGAAGCGTCGCTCCCACGAAGAGCACGCTTTTCAGCTTCTCCAGGTCGGCGACCGGCATTCCCAGCCAGGGCGCGCCTTCGGGCCGGGCGCGGAAATCCGCCTGGCGCACGCGATGGTCGATGTTGTCGGTGCCCAGCGAGCGGCCCAGCTGCGCCGCGAGGTGCAGCTCCTCGAGGGTGAGGTTGGGTGCGAGCAACATGCCGAGCGCCTCGGGGCCGTGGCGCGCGACCAGGTCCCTGAGCCCGTAGGCGGCGGCTTCCAGCGCCTCGGGCCAGTCCGCCTCGACCCATTCACCGGCGCGCTTGACCATCGGGCGGAGCAGCCGCTCCTCGGAGTTGAGGCCCTCGTAGGCGAAGCGATCGCGGTCCGAGATCCAGCACTCGTTCACCTCTTCGGTCTCGAGGGGGAGCACGCGCACCACGCGCTCCTGCTTCGCCTGGACCACCAGCGTGGAGCCGAGCGAATCGTGCGCGCTCACCGACCTGCGCCGCGACAGCTCCCAGGCGCGCGCCGTGTAACGAAACGGCTTCGAGGTGAGGGCGCCCACCGGGCAGAGGTCGATCATGTTCCCCGAGAGCTCGGAGTCCACGGTGCGGCCGACGAAGGACAGGATCTCCGCGTGCTCGCCACGCCCCGCCATGCCGAGCTCCATCACCCCGGCGATCTCCTGGCCGAAACGAACGCAGCGCGTGCAGTGGATGCAGCGCGTCATGTCGGTGGCGATGAGCGGGCCCAGGTTCTTGTTCACGACCACGCGCTTTACTTCCTGGTAGCGCGATTTGGATGCGCCGTACCCCACGGCGAGGTCCTGCAGCTGGCACTCGCCGGCCTGGTCGCAGATCGGGCAATCGAGCGGGTGGTTGATCAGCAGGAATTCCATCACGCCCTTCTGCGCGGTGATCGCGGGCGCCGAGTGGGTGAAGGCCTTCATACCCTCGGTGGCAGGCGTTGCGCAAGCCGGCAAAGGCTTCGGCGCCTTTTCGACTTGCACGAGGCACATGCGGCAGTTGGCGGCGATGGTGAGCTTCTTGTGATAGCAGAAATGCGGCACGAAGATGCCGAGCTTGGTCGCGGCATCCATCACCGTGGCGCCGCTCGGCACCTGGACCGGCTTGCCGTCGATTTCGAGCGTGATCAGCTTGGCTTCGGCGGGGCTATGGGTGGCCATCTAGTCCGCCGCCAGCTGGTGGCCCACGACGTTCGAGACCGGCGTGTGGGTGTGCTCGGTGCTGTAGCCGCCGCGTGCGACGCTGCAGCGCTTGTGGTCGATGTGGTGCTGGAATTCCTCGCGATACACCTTCACGAAGGCGCGCACCGGCATCGCGGCCGCGTCACCGAGCGCGCAGATGGTGCGCCCCTGGATGTTATCGGCAAGATTCAGCAGGAGGTCCAGGTCTTCCTGGCGGCCCTGGCCGTGCTCGATGCGGTGGATGATGCGATAGAGCCAGCCGGTTCCCTCGCGGCACGGCGTGCACTGCCCGCACGACTCCTCGAAGTAGAAATAAGCGAGGCGTTCGGCGGCGCGCACCATGCACGTGTCCTCGTCCATCACGATCACGGCGCCGGAGCCGAGGTAAGAGCCCGCCTTGGCGATCGAGTCGTAATCCATGTCGATCGCCATCATCACGTCGGCGGGCAGGACCGGCATCGACGAGCCGCCGGGGATGACGCCCTTCAGCTTCTTGCCACCGCGCATGCCGCCGGCCATCTCGAGCAGTTTCGCGAACGGCGTTCCGAGGCGCACCTCGTAGTTGCCGGGACGATTCACGTGGCCCGAGACCGAGAAGATCTTGGTGCCGCCGTTGTTCGGCTTGCCCATGCCCACGAACCAGTCGGCCCCTTTCACGATGATGTCGGGCACCGCGGCGAAGGTCTCGGTGTTGTTGATGGTCGTCGGTTTTCCGTAGAGGCCGAAGGACGCGGGGAACGGCGGCTTGAAGCGCGGCTGGCCCTTCTTGCCCTCGAGGGATTCCAGCAGCGCCGTCTCCTCGCCGCAGATGTAGGCGCCGTAGCCGTGGTGGGCGAAGAGGTCGAAGTGGAAGCCGCCGCCGAGGATGTTCTTGCCGAGGAAGCCCGCGGCGCGGGCCTCGTCGAGCGCGCGCTCGAAGATCTCGTACTCGTCCCAGATCTCGCCGTGGATG
>JANNKG010000518.1:0-1861 GCA_031396185.1 Burkholderiales bacterium
TCTTCGAGCCGCCGTGCGAGCACGTGCACCACCAGCCCCTGCCTCTGCACCTGTCCCTGAACCGCGAGCAGGCGCGCGCTCAGCAGCTCGCGGCGCTGACGGTCGGCAAGGTCATTCCAGACGATGAGATTCACGTAGCCAGTCTCGTCTTCGAGCGTGACGAAAATCACCCCGCTCGCGGTCGCCGGCCGCTGGCGGCAGGTGACGATGCCGGCGGTGCGGATGAGTTGGCCATTACGCGAGTGGGCGACCTCTTGCGCGCTGCGGATGTTCTTCATCTTGAGGCGGTCGCGCAGCAGGGCGAGGGGGTGGCGCCTCAGAGTGAGCCCCATCGTCTCGTAGTCGCCCACGATCTCCTGGCCTTCGGTCGGCGCTGCAAGCAGGGGAGGTGCGACCGGCACTGCGGCCATCCCAAGGCGCGTGGGCTCGTCGACAGCGAGCGTCTCCCAGAGCGCCTCCCGCCGGTGGCCGACCAAGCCCGCCAACGCGTCGGCTGCGGCGAGGCAGCTCAGGTCATGACGGTCGAGCCCAGCTCGTCGGGAAAGATCCTCTGTCGTTTTAAATATTGTTTGTTTTCGTGCACCTACAAGTCGTAGTAAAGAATTTACTTTAAGACCTTTGACCAGTCCCAGCCCTAGCCGCAGGGCGGGTCGCGCCCCGTTTATGGGCTCCAGATGGCTGTCTACCTCGCTGACCTGAACGTCGGCCGGGCGCACCTCCACCCCGTGGCGCTGGGCGTCCTGGACGATGGCAGAAGTCGAGTAGAACCCGAGGGGCTGGCTGTTGAGCAACGCACACGCGAAGGCGGCAGGCTCGTGGCACTTGAGCCAGCTCGAGACGTAGACCAGGAGCGCGAAGCTGGCGGCGTGGGACTCGGGGAAGCCGTATTCGCCGAAGCCCTGGATCTGCTGGTAGATCTGCTCGGCGAACTGGCGCTGGTAGCCGCGCTCGAGCATGCCGTTCACCAGCTTCTCGCGAAACGGCTCGATGCCGCCGCGCCGCCTCCACGCGGCCATCGCACGCCGCAGCTTGTCGGCCTCGCCCGCGGAGAATCCCGCGGCGACGACCGCGAGCTGCATCACCTGCTCCTGGAAAATCGAGACTCCGAGAGTGCGCTCGAGCACCTTGCGCACCTCCTCGCTTGCGTAGGTGACGGGCTCCAGGCCCTGGCGCCGGCGCAGGTACGGGTGGACCATGCCACCCATGATCGGGCCGGGACGCACGATCGCCACCTCGATCACCAGGTCGTAGAAGCATTTCGGCTTGAGCCTCGGCAGCATCGACATCTGTGCGCGTGACTCGATCTGGAAGACACCGATGGTGTCGGCACGCTGGATCATCTCGTAGACCTTGGGATCCTCCGGAGGGACCGACCCCAATTCAAGCGGGTCGGTCCCTGGTTTCCGGTATCCATTCACCAGGTCTATCGCGCGACGAATGCACGACAGCATCCCGAGCCCCAGCACATCGACCTTGAGCAAGCCCATCGCATCGAGGTCGTCCTTGTCCCACTGGATGACGGTGCGATTAGGCATCGAGGCGTTCTCGACCGGCACCAGTCGTGACAGGCGGCGATTGTCGATCACGAAGCCCCCCGGGTGTTGCGAGAGGTGGCGCGGGAACCCGATCAGCTGCTGCGTGAGCTCGATGACATCGTGAATCACGCGGTTGGCGAGGTCGAACCCCGCCTCCACCAGGCGCTCTCTCATGGCGTCGCGATCGTCCCACCACGACATCGACTTGGAGAGCAAGTCCACCTGGTCGAGCGACAGACCGAGCGCCTTGCCCACGTCGCGCAACGCACTCCTCGGCTGGTAGGTGATGACCACCGCGGTCAACGCCGCGCGCTCGCGCCCGTACT
>JANNKG010000543.1:0-13829 GCA_031396185.1 Burkholderiales bacterium
CGAGCGCCACGCGCGCGTCGGCGCCGAGCGCGCCAATCGCATGAAGGACGAGTTTCTCGCGACCCTTTCGCACGAGCTGCGCACGCCGTTGAGCGCGATCCTCGGCTGGGCGCACCTGTTGCGCAGCCGTGCGATGGGCGAGGAGGAGATGCGCAAGGGCCTCGAGACCATCGAGCGCAATGCGCGCATGCAGACGCAGCTGATCGAGGACCTCCTCGACATGAGCCGCATCACCTCCGGCAAGCTGCGCCTTGACGTCCAGCCGCTGGTGCCCTCGACTTTCATCGAGTCGGCGATCGAGACGGTGCGCCCGGCCGCCGACGCCAAGGGCATCCGCCTCGAGAAGGTGCTCGATACCGCGGCGGGGCCGATCTCGGGCGATCCGGCCCGGCTGCAGCAGGTGGTCTGGAACCTGCTCACCAATGCGATCAAGTTCACGCCGAAGGGCGGCCGCGTGCAGGTCGTCCTCGAGCGCGTCAACTCCCACATCGAGATCAGCGTCGCCGATACGGGTGTCGGGATCGAGCCCGAGTTCCTCGACCACGCCTTTGAGCGCTTCCGCCAGGCCGATGCCTCGAGCACGCGGCAGTTCGGCGGGCTGGGCCTAGGGCTGGCCATCGTCCGCAGCCTCGTTGAACTGCACGGTGGCACGGTGCGCGCGCACAGTGCCGGGCCTGGAAGGGGCGCAACCTTCACCGTGCACTTGCCGCTCGCAGCCGTGCAACGGGGCCGGGATTCCAGCCCGCGTGAACATCCGGGCGCGCAGCGCGCGTTAATGCCTAGCGAGTTCAAGGTGATCGACCTGTCGGGCGTGAAGGTGCTCGTGGTCGACGACCAGCCCGACGCGCGCGAGCTGGTCGCGCGAATGCTGTCCGAATGCGGCGCGGAAGTGTTCATTGCCGACGGGGCGCAACAGGCCCTCGCGCTGGTCGAGCGCGAGCGTCCCGATGTCCTGGTGAGCGACATCGGCATGCCCGATGTCGATGGCTTCGAGCTGTTGAAGCGAATTCGCGCCCTCGGCCCGGAGCGCGGCGGCAAGGTTCCGGCGATCGCCCTCACCGCCTTCGCACGCTCGGAGGACCGTACGCGCGCACTGCATCGTGGTTTCCAGGTGCACGTTGCCAAGCCCGTCGAGGCCGCCGAGCTGGTCGCCTCGGTGGCGAGCGTAGCGGGGCGTACCGGCGCCGGCTGAGCTTGCCCGGGGAAAGCGCGCATAATGGAGCGACGAGGGGGGACAATAATGAAAGACGAAGTGAAGGCGCGGTTGCAGTTGGCATCGG
Source organism: Burkholderiales bacterium (assembly GCA_031396185.1). Lineage (GTDB taxonomy): Bacteria > Pseudomonadota > Gammaproteobacteria > Burkholderiales > Usitatibacteraceae > Usitatibacter. The sequence goes on from JANNKG010000543.1 coordinate 1,281, forward strand.
CCCGGCTCAGGGCAGCGGCTGACCGGCTCGCCGCCAAGCCCATGATGGAGGCGCGCATCTCGCTTCCCGAAATCGACCGGCACACGGGCTACGCGCCCTCGAGGATCATCCGCGCCAAGAAGCGCTAGGCGCGTCTAGCGAGTCATCCCGGGCTGTACGCCACCACCAAGGCGGTCGCCTCGCCATCGAGCGCGCGTCCGCGATGCGGCAGTCGCGAGTCGAAATAGACGCTGTCACCCGGCTCGAGGATGACCTTCTCGCTGCCCGCCTGCCATTCAACGCGCCCGCTCAGCACGAACAGGAACTCCTCGCCTTCGTGCTCGAAGAAGACGTGCTTGTCGATCTCCGACGGAAAGGTGAACAGGAACGGTTCCATCTTCTTGTGCGGCTTGGTGTCGGCAAGGCTTACGTAGTCGTAGCCGAAGGCGGTGCCTCCGCGTACCACCGGGAGGCGCTCGTGAACGCGCACCACGGTGAACGCCCTGCCGCTGCCTTTCGCCGGGTGGTGCAGCAGCTCGGTGATCTCGGTGCGCAGCGCCCTTGCGAGGCGCGACAGCGAGCCGATCGGCGGGACCTTCTTCGAGTTCTCGATCTTCGAGAGATAGCCCTTGGTGAATCCGGTCTGCGCCGCCAGTTGGTCGAGCGTAAGGCCGAGGGCCGTGCGCAGCTCGCACACCCGGTCTCCAATGACGGTGCTGGCTTTCGGTGTCTGGCTCGCGACCTTTGCCGCCTTGCGGGCTGTCATCCGGCGCGATTCTCCACGATCGAGGGCAGTCGCGCCGCGTTCGCCGCATAGGCGGCCGAGTACTCGATGATTCTCGCGGTTTCGCCCGCCACCCGCGGGCCCATGAAGCGCTCGAGCAGGTACAGCGTCATGTCGATGCAGAGCGTGACGCCGCCACCGGTGAGTACCGTCCCGCAGTCGACGAGGCGCGCGTCAACGGCCTTGATGGCCGGGTATCGCTCGCGCATCAGAGCCAGCGGGGAAATCTCGGCGCCGGTCACCTCGCGCTTGGTGGTGGCGGATTTCCCGTCGAGCACGCCGGCCGCCGCGAGGATCATGCCGCCGGTGCAGACCGCCGCGAGCGATGTCGATCGATTGGCGAGCCGGATGTAGGCGAGCGTTGCTTCCGACTGCGCCTGCTGCTTCCAGCCGGCGCCACCGGTGACGATCAGTACGTCCGCGGTGGGCGCGTCGGCGTAACCATGGTCCGCGATGACCTTCAATCCATTGGCGAGCTCGACGACGCCGGAGTTCTCCGCCACGGTAAAGACCGAAATCTCCGGCGCGACGCGGCGCGCCATCGACAACACGCCATAGGTGGCCAGGTCGATCGGCTCGGCGTCGGGATAGATGAGGATGGCAAATTTCATGGCGGCTCCTACGGATCGGGTTTCCCAGATGTTGACCAAAAGTTTCCCATTAGGCAATATGGGAAACGCCACCCAGGGAGCCCCCGAATGACCACTCGCCGCCGTTTCCTCGCCGCCAGCACCGGAACCGCCATCGCTGGTTTCCCGATGATTGCCCGCGCGCAGCCCGCCCCGATCACCTTGCGCTTCCAGAGCACCTGGCCCGCGCGGTTCATCTACCAGGAGTTCGCGATCGACTGGACGAAGAAGGTCTCCGAGCTCACCAATGGGCGACTCAAGATCGACATGTTGCCGGCGGGGGCGGTGGTACCGGCGCTGCAGGTGGTCGAGGCGGTGAGCAAGGGCACGCTCGATGGCGGCCATGGCCTCGCGGCCTTCTGGTACGGCAAGAACACCGCGTTCGGTTTGTATGGCGCGGGCCCCGATTTCGGCATGGACGCGAACCAGCTGCTCGCGTGGGTCGAGTACGGCGGCGGCAAGGAGCTCTTCGCCGAGATCCAGGCGGCCGCGAAGCTCGACCTCGTGAGTTTCCTCTTCGGCCCCGTGCCGTGCGAGCCGATGGGGTGGTTCAAGAAACCGATCCGGACCGTCGCGGACATGAAAGGCCTCAAGTTCCGCACCTCGGGGCTCGCGGTGGACATGTTTACCGCGCTCGGCGTCGCGGCCGTGCAGATGGCGCCGGCCGACATCGTTCCGGCCATCGACCGCGGGTTGCTCGACGGCGCGGAATTCGCCAGCGCCACCGACGATCGCGTCATGGGCTTTCCCGACGTGGCCAAGTTCTACGCGCAGCAGAGTTACCACATGTCCAACAATTTCTGCGAGGTGATGTTCAACAAGGCGAAGTACGAGTCACTGCCCGCGGACATCAAGGCAATCCTGCCGCACATCGCCAAGGCGGCGAGCTGCGACATGCACTGGCGCAGCATGCACCGCATGTCGCAGGACTACATCGAGCTGCAGACGATCCAGAAGGTCACGGCGTATCGCACGCCGCGCCCGATCCTCGACGCCCAGCTCAAGGCCTGGAACCAGGTGATCGCCAAGCGCTCGGCCGAGAATCCGCTCTTCGCCAAGGTGATCGAGTCGCAAAAAGCGTGGGCGAAACGCGTAATGTATTGGCACAACGACATCCAGGTGGACCAGCGCTCGGCCTACACCCATTGGTTCGGCAAGGGCCCGCTGGCGAGCGTTTGAACGCAATACTTTTTCCCGATCAGGAGACTGCAATGGCTGCGAACCCGACCCCCGAGCGCCTCACCGGCCATCTCGAGCCCACCATCGGCGCCTCGACCTATGTGAAGCCCCAGGACATGGAGTGGAAGCCTTCCCAGTTCGAGGGCATCGAGATCAAGGTGCTCTACGAGAACAAGGCCGCCGGCGAGATGACGTGCCTGCTGCGCTGGCAGCCCGGCACGACGCTGCCGTTCCACAAGCACCCCGAGATCGAGCAGAGCTACGTGATCTCGGGCTCGTTCGCCGACCACGACGGCATCTGCCGCGCGGGCGAATACGTGTGGCGCACACCGGGCTCGATGCACGAAACCCATAGCGCGGAGGGTTGCGTGATCCTCGCGGTCTATCGAAAGCCCAACATTTTCAAGAACAGCGCGGCGGGATTCGATACCAGCAAGAAGCGCGTGAAGACCGACCACAAGCCGAGCACTTTCTGACGCTTGTCGTCCCCGCGTGAGCGGGTGGGGCGATTCTTTTTTCGTCTTTCGAAACGAAAAAAAGGGGGTTGAAAGCCTCCTTGCCGCCCCTAAATCCTGGCCATGGGGTCATGTGACCCATAGCCAGGAGAGAACCATGTATCCGTCCCAGACGCGATTCCCCGGCGACCTGTTCGCCGATTTCGATGGCCTCCAGAGCCAGATCGAGCACCTGCTCGGCCTGAAGGGGCCGCCTTCGAGTATCCGCGCGGCGCAGCGCGGCGCTTTTCCCGCCATCAACATGGGCACTACCGAGCAAGCGCTCGAGATCTACGCCTTCGCGCCAGGCATCGATCCGGCGAACCTCGAGGTGTCGGTCGACAAGGGCCTGCTGACCATCGCCGGCGAGCGCAAGGATGAGGCGCAGGACGAAAGCGAAAAAGTCAGCGTTTATGCGCGCGAGCGCTTCGCAGGCCCCTTCAAGCGAGTGGTGAGCCTGCCCGAAGACGTGGATACCGCGCGCGTCCAGGCGGCCTACCGCGAGGGCGTCCTCAGGATCGCCATCCCAAAACGCGAATCTTCCCGGCCTCGCCGGGTCCAGATCAAGGCATAGGAGATGTCCATGGACATGAAACAGAATGAACCCGGGCGCACCACCCAACCCGCGTCGCTCACGCCGCTGGTCCCGCCGGTGGATATCGTCGAGGACGCCGAAGGCATCACCGTGCGGGCCGACCTGCCGGGCGTGTCGAAGGACAGCCTGTCGATCGGCGTGGACGGGGAGACGCTCACCGTGGAGGCCACGGTCGAGCTCGGCGAAGGAGTCGCCATGCAGGCGGTGTATGCCGAGATCCGTGTCGCGCAGTACAAGCGCAGCTTTGTCCTCGGCCGCGACCTCGATACCACCAGGATCGACGCGGCGATCCGCAACGGGGTGCTCACGATGCGCGTGCCAAAGGCCGAGCAGGCCAAGCCGCGACGGGTTGCCGTAAAGGCGGAGTGACTTCCCGGCGCGTACGCGTCAGCCCGGCAGCTTCACCGTCTTTCCGTCGATCGCCACTTCCCAGCCTCCGGCCACGCGCCGGGCTGCGGGAGCGGCGGTCGCGACTTCGGAGCAGTCGGTCCCGATGCGCATGACGGCGATGAATTCCGCGCCCTGGGTCTTCTGGGTGGTGGCGAAGGTGCCGTGCCACTGGTTGGGCTGCTTCGCATCGGTACTCGAGCGCCCTGGCGGCACCGCGAACTGGTCGGTCTGGGTGAAGGCGACCTCGGGGCTCGAGACCATCTCGACGCACATCTGCGCGCGCCCGCTGGTGATGGAGATCTTGCGGTCGGAGAATTTCTTCATGCGGTTCAGCGCGTGGATGTTCCACTCCCACGTGCGCGGCACCGACGATGCGACCACGTCGTGCACCAGGACGACGCCCGGTCGCAGGTAGACCATCGAGCGCTGCGCCTTGGTGAGGGCGCCGCCGTAGGCTTTCTCCGCGCGCCCGACCGCGAGCGCACCGGCAGCCGTGGATTCGAAGCGCTCGATTTCGCCCGCGAACTGCTTGCCGCTGGCGCCCTGTCCCTGGCCGCCGTCGAAGGTGACCGCATTGGCCGAGCGCGTCTGCTTGTACCAGCCCGTCCAGTGCGGCGTGCGGTAGTCGTCGTAGTAGCCCGACTTTATCGCCAGTCGCTCGCCGCGGTAGTTGACGATGAAGCTGTTCTGGTCGGCGTGGCTGTGGTTGTATGACCCGTAGGGGCTGCTCTTGAAGTAGATCGATGCGCGCTGGGGATCGGCGAGCGAGCTGTGCATCGCCACCCAGCCGATCGAGGGAAAGAACGCGTCGTCGGAGGTTTCGGCAGGATAGGCGGCGCCCGCCTGCGCGCCGCGCGGGGCGAGCAGCAACTCGAGCCGTGCGGGATCTGCGGCGTTGAACTGCGCCGCATACCAGCGGCCGAGCGGAGTGGGGACGAAGCTCGCCAGCGCGTCGGCGACCCGTGCCTGGAGCTCGTCCTGTTTCTGCTCGGCACCGTCGCCAAACGCACCCCCCGGAGCGCCCGGGGGCACGAAGTAGGTGAGATAGCGCCCGTGGTTGCGCACCCACTCCTTCTTCGCAAGGTCGATTGCGGCGGCGTTCCTGAGCACGTACCACGCGACCAAATTGCTTTGCGTATCCCAGAGGCCGTAAGCGGTGCCGTTGCCGAAGCCGCCGTCGTGTGCGCCCCACGGGCTGGTCCACACGACCGCCTTGGGCACCGCGACCGTGAACCAAGCGTCCGCTTCCGGCAGGTCGCCCACTACCAGGGCCGCAATCGCGGCGGTCATCGTGAGCGTCAGGTTTCCATGGGAATCGTACGGGTAGGCGGTGATCGCGTTGTTCACGATGAGCTTGTCGAACATGTCGCGCGTGCGAACCCGGATGGCGTCGAGGACCATCGCCTTCTGCGCGGGCGTGAGATAGTCGTGCAGCCAGTCATATCCCAGCGCCAGCGTCCACGCGACGTTGCGGCTGGCGGTATCGTTGTTCTTGAAGCTGATCGGCCCCGTGGCGCTCCAAGCTGCCTGCGCAAGCAGCCGGCGCGTAGCGTCCGCGCCATACTTTCCCTGCTTGGTCGCCGCCCAGGCCAGCGCCGCATTCAAGGTACGCTTCTGCTCGGCGATGGTGGCCTCGTAGTTCACGTTCATCGATTCGGCCCGCGGCTCGTCCTCGACCGCGCGTTCGATCTTGCCGTCGACTTCCTGCAACATCGCGGCGAATCCGCGGGCGCGCTCGGCCCGGAAGGCGCGAAGCGGACTTTCGGGCCCGCTTGCCCAGGTCCGCGGACGTGGGGCCGCGCGCGCGCGCTTGAGCGCCGCCTGCCCGTCGGGCATCACGAACGCCACAGCGTCCTTGGCAATGGTGAAGCGGCGCGGTTTGCTGGTCTCCCCGCCCGGTGAAAATTTCACCTGCCAGGTGTAGTTGCCCGGCGCGAGCGCCCGGTCCCAGGCGAGCCAATTCTGCTTCGTCGAGCGCGTCTCTCTGCGCCCGTCGGGATGGGCGAGGATCACCTCGTACGTCTTGTCGCCATCCTGCGGGGGCCAGGTGAAGTCGGGAGGCGTCTGCGCGGTCGTGGTGCAGTCGGCCGGACGCACCGGGGCAAGCGTTGGGTCCGATCGGACCAGGAAGTCCGACTGCACGCCGCAAGCGATCGCCGCGGCGGCAACAATGGTGGAGGCGGTGGCCATGACACCGATTCTCCGCTAGGAATTGACGGCGTTGTGCTGGCTGCGCTTGTCCTGCACGAAGATGTTGATGAGAAGCCAGAAGCCGCCACCGGCGGCCGCGAGGAATGTGACGATGGCCAGGCCCGGGTAGCCGAACAGCGTCCAGCGGGTCTCGATGCGCATCATCAGTGAAGCGCCGATGATGAGCGCCGCGAGGATCAGGCCCGAGGTCACGCGGTTGGCGATCTTGTGCAGGGCATCCATGATGATCGGCGCGTCGACCGCGCGCACCTTCACCTCGAGATCCTTGTTCGTCACCGCGTCCATGATCTTGTTCAGGCGCATCGGCAGGCCTGCCGCGAACTCCTTCAGGTCCAGCAAAGTGGTGAACAGGCTCCCCTTGCTCGTGTCCTTGCTCAGGCGCTTGGCCATGATGTCGGCGGCGTTGCGCCGGATGGCGGCGTCGGGATCGAATTCCGGGTCGAGGATGCGGCCGACTTCGTCGAGCTGCAGCAGCGTCTTGCCGAGCATGGTGAGGTCGCTCGGCACGTAGAGGCCGAGCTCGGCGGCCGAGCGCGTCACGTCGAGCAGCGTCTTGCCGACGTTGATCTGCTTGAGGGCCTGGCCCTGGCGTTCCATCACCAGCTGGGAGATGCGTTTCTTGAAAAGCGCCGCATCAAACTGCTTGGTGGTCTCGCTGATCTGGATCACGACGTCGGCCGCTTCCTCGGCCTTCCCCTCGCTGATCGAGATCAGCACCTTCAGCAGGCTGGTCTGCATGCTCGGGGTGGTGTGCCCGACCATGCCGAGGTCGAGAAGCGCGATGCGGTCGTCGTCGGTGATGAAGACGTTGCCGGGGTGCGGATCGGCATGGAAGAGGCCATCGACCAGGACCTGCTTGAGGTATGCCTTGAAGAGCTCTTCGGCGAGCTCGCAGCCGTCCATCTCCAGGCGTCCCACCGGGCTCATCTTGGTGACCTTGCGGCCCGACACGTGTTCCATGGTGAGCACGCGCTTGGTGCTGTAGTCGGCCACCGGCTGCGGGATCTGGATCAGCTTGAATTCGGCGAGGTTCTGGCCCACCGCCACCAGGTTCTGGGCTTCGCGCTCGTAGTTGAGCTCGTTCACGATCGAGGCGCGCAACTCCTCGAGGATCGCGGCGAAGCGGTGGCGGCGTCCCACCTCGGTGTGCTTGTCGAGGAACGTCGCGATCTCGGCGAGCACCTCGAAATCCTCGGCGATCTGCTTCGGCACTCCGGGGCGCTGCACCTTGACCACCACTTCGCGCCCGTCGCGCAGGGCCGCGTAGTGCACCTGGCCGAGGGAGGCGCCCGCGATCGGCTCGACGTCGAAGCGCGAGAACGCCTTTGAAATGCGCACGCCCAGCTCGGCCTCGACGATCTGCTCGACCTCCGCGTAGGGGAACGGCTTCACCTTGTCCTGGAGCCGCGCCAACGCCTTGATGTACTGCGGCGGGAGGAGATCGGGACGGCTCGACAGCACCTGCCCCAGCTTCACGTACGTGGGTCCCATCGCCTCGAGGTCGTCGGCGAGATTGTCGGGCGACGTCTCGCCGGTCACGTCCACGGGCTTGCGATCCTCGGCAGGGACATCGTCATCGACATCCAGCTGGGTGACCAGGTCCGAGCGGCCGTACTTCCACAGAAGCTTGCCGATCTCGCGATAACGCTTGAGGTACTGCGGGCTGATTTTCATGGCCTACAGTTTGCCGCTGGGGGGCCCAGAGGTCTGTCGGCTGACACCGATCAACGCGTAGGCGGGGGACGCCTTACCGGCGCGCTGCGGCCGTTCTCCGGGCCTCGTACAGCTCGCCGTCGGAGTAGATCTGGATCAGTTTCCCGGTCTGGGAGAGGTGCTGGGCAATGGCGATGGAGAGCTCCACCGACTTCGAGCTCACCAGCACACTCACGCGCACCAGGTCTTTCTGGTTCAGGGCGAAGTAGCGAGCGGGTTTTTTTGCCTGCGTGCAAGCGCGCTGTTTACCAGCGGCGGTCGTAGTAGCGGTCATCGCGGCGATCGTCGTAGTAGCGGTCGCGGGACTCGTAGCGTCGATCGTCGGCATAGCGGTCACGGGATTCGTAGCGGCGATCGTCGAAGTAGCGCGGTGCGGGTTCGTTTCGCGCCTGGCGATAGGCCCGCGGCTCGTAGCGCGGTGCGGACTCGTAATAGCGCACCGGCGGCGACGAATAGCCGCGATCGTACCCGCGGTCGTGCCCGCGATCGTAGTAGCCACGCCCGCCATGGCGGCGCTCGTCGTAATAGCGGCCGGAGTGATCGCGATAGCGATCCCAATGGCGCCGGTGATAAGAATGCTCCGTGGCGATCGCGGTGCCGAGCAGCGCGCCGACGGCAGCGCCCACCGGGCCGCCTACGGCCGCTCCGATGGCAGTGCCCACGACCGCGCCTGCGATGGGATCGCCCGCATTGGCTTTGGTCGAGAAAGCGCCGAGAGCAACGGCCGCGGCCAGGGTGGCGATCAACAGGGTTTTCTTCACTGGGGTCTCCTCCGCCTTTAGGGTGCGCAGATGGAGCTGAATCTAGCGCGCCGTGGCCGAAAGGGGAAGCTTTGTTACAAATACCGCCTCGCAGGGGTCGTTACGGCTGGCTTCCTCGGAATCGGCTTTCGCCGTGCCCACGGCGCTGAGGCCCAGAGTGGCGATGGCCGCGACTCCGCGCGCGAGGACCTTCGGGGTGGACGCCTCGTCGAGGGCCATCTTCGGCTTGCGAATGGCGCCGGTGATCTTCACGTCACCGGCGATGGTGGCGAGGCCGACGGCGCCGGACCTCCCCCTCAGGCGTCCGCGCAGGTCGAGCTCCTGGGCGCGCATGTCGATGAAGCCCGAGGTGATCAGCGAGCTGGCGTTGGTGCGCGCGCCGACCAGGGGGCTCGCGCTGGCGCGACCTGCCTTGAAGGGCAGTGCAAAAGAAGCGCACTCGAATTCGATCTCGCGCGATTCCTTGCCCGAAAACGCCTTGGTCATCTTGGCTTCCGCCTCGCCCGCGCGCTCGGACGCGAAGCGGCCCGGGCCCATGCGGGCATTGAAGGGCCCGGTGATCGAGGCCGCCAGATCGCGCATCGAATTCCCCGAGGCGGCGAGGCGCGTCGTCACCTTCATCGGCCCGCCCGTAAAGGGGGTGGCGCTGCCGCGCTCCTTGAACCAGCGCTCGAGCAGCAGGTTGGTGCCCTCGAAGTTGATGCGGGCGTTTTTCTTGCGGCCCTCGAGGAGGATGCTGCCCGAGGCTTTTCCGCCGAGCATTTCGGTCGCGAAGGTGGCGATGTCGACACGGTCGTCGGAATATTTTCCTTTCATCCGGAGATTCTTCAGCACGACGCCGTTGCGAAGCACCAGCGTGCCAAAGGTCGCATCGAACGTGCCCGAACTGCCCGCGAGCCCGACGATCAGGGGCCACGCGAGCGCCGTGTCGCGGAACATCTGCGGCGGATCCATCGGTGCTACGGCGGGCCGGCCCAGGTCGAGCGAGGTGCGCGTCCAGTCGAGGTGGTCGGCGACGAGGCGCACGTCCGTCACCGGCCGTGCGCCGGACGTGTGCTGGGCATCACCCTTGACCTTGAGGCGCCCGAAGCTCACGTCGATCTTGTCGAAGGCGAGCCGGCCTTCGCGCTCGTTCACCTCCAGGCGCGCGGTGAAAGGCGCGGGCGGGCGCTGCTCGAGCGCGAAAAACTCGAAGATCGGGCGCAGCGATTCGCCCTTTGCATCGATCGTCACCGCCGGATTGCGAAACGTGCCGTCGATCGGCATGCGACCCTTCGCGGTGAGCTGCGCCTGGCCCCAGTCGAGCTCGACCTGCCCGGTGGTGATCGCATCCGGCTTGCCCAGCCGCGAGAGGTCGTCGAATTGGCCCTGGAGCGCCACGTTGCGGCGGTTGCGCCAGAGGCTGCCGACGATGCGCACGTTGCGCATGTCGGCATCGGACTCGATGACCGCCTCTTCGATGCGCAACGGCGTGCCGTCCCACTGAAGCGTCGCTTCCCTGAAGTAGACGTTGCGGTAACGAACCTTGCCGATGAGCAGGGGCAGCAGCTCGAATTCCGCGGTCACGGTGGCGGCCTTGATCGGGGGCTGGGCGGGGTGCTCCAGCTTCAGGTCGCGCACCCACAGGGCAGGCAATGGCCAGAGCTCGAACTTGATGTCTCCCACGCTCAGGTCGCGCCCCCAGGCCTGCTTCGCCTTGTCGCGGGCCACCTTCTGGAGGCGCTCGGGATCGACCATTACCTTGAGTGCCACGGCGGCACCGAGGACGAGGACTGCGAGGGTTCCTACGGCGCCGATCAGGGCCTTGCGCAAGGGGGTCATGGTTTCATAGACACCGCCCGGACGAAAAAAAGCCCCACTTGCGTGGGGCTTTTTGGGACTCCGCTGCCGTTACCGCCAGTCGCGGTGATGCCGGTGGTGTCGGGGGCGATGCCCGCCCGTGCTGAACACGATCGAGGCGCCGTAGGCCGGTGCATAGCCGTAGCCGTACGCGGGCGCGTAGCCGTAGGCCGGCGCGTAGCTGTAGGAGGGCGCGTAGCCGTACGAGCGTACCGGGGCGTAGCCGCTGCTGCCGTAATAGCGGCCGTCATCGTAGCTGCTGCCGTAATAGCGGCGGTCGTCGTAGCTGCTGCCGTAATTGCGGCGGTCGTCGTAGCTGCTGCCGTAGTAGCGGCGGTCGTCGTAGCGGCCGTCGGAATAGCGGTCACCGTAGTAGCGGTTCGAATCCGCGGCGATGCTGGAGCCGATCACCGCGCCGATCACGCCGCCCACCGCGCTGCCATGGCGGCTGTGCGAGTTGTGGCCGATCGCGGCACCGATTCCGCCGCCGATGAGCGCGCCCAGGAGCGGGTCGGCCGCGGAGGCCTTCATCGGGATGGCACCCAGGGCCACGGCGGCCGACAGGGTGGCGATCATCAGGGGTTTCTTCAGCATCATTTGGATCTCCTTGGTGAAGCGAACAAGTACGACCGGGATTGGGGGCGGGAGTGCCGCTTCTTCCCTTACGTGTGTAACGGGCGCCGCACCCACGTCGTTGGCGCCCCTTACAAATTCTTACAATTAGCGGGGCGCGGGCACCCTGCGCTCGATCGTGATGCTCTCGACTTCCACGCGCCGGTTCGGCTCGAGGCAGCGAATGAGTTGCGCGCGATCGCGGTCGTTGCACTGCACCACCGGGCTGGACTTACCCTTGCCTATCGCCTTGAGGCGGTTGGGCGCAATACCCTTGTCGACGAGGTACTTCTTGACCGCGTCGGCGCGGCGCTGCGAGAGCGCGAGGTTGTAGGCGTCGCTCCCGAGGCGGTCGGTGTAGCCGGTGATCATGACGTTGTCGATGCGCTCATCCTGCGCCATGGCGCGGGCGATCTCGTCCAGCTTCGGCTGCGGCACGCGCAACACCGCCTTGTCGAACTCGAACAGCTCCTGCGCTGAGAGGGTGTAGCGCTCCATGCGCGGCGCGACCGGGGCGGGCGGGGGCGCGGGGCGCGCGGGCTCTGCCTGCGCATACGAGGGCTCGCGGTATTCCCGCGCGCGTGGTGGGGAGGGCTGGGGCGGCGGCGAGTCTTCCTCATAGATCCGGTAGCGCTCCACGTACAGCGGAGGGGGTGCGACGTTGTAGGTTGGATACGGCTCGTAGTAGCCGAACAGCGGCGCCGGGTAGATGTACGGATAGAACGTACGCGGGTAGTGGCGCGAGTAGTGGTGCGGGCGCGCCCAGCGGTGGTCGTAATGGCGATGGGCGCCGTCGCGATAGCCGCCGCTGCGATGGCTGTCGTCGCGCGAGTAGCTGCGCTGGGACTCCGGGTAGCGGGCACCGCCGTCGCGCGGGTAACGATCCTGGGCGAGGGCGTTCGAGGAGCCGAGGGCAAATGCGGCCGCCAGCGGGAAAAGGACGAGGGGGTTCATGACGGCCTAACGCCGCACGGACCCCCTCGGGTGACGCGCTGCGCCAATCGGACTACGCCTTCACCACACCCGGGATAGCCGGCGGGACGGGCGAGCGACGGAGCGCGCCTTTCGGCGGGACGAACGGGGGGATTTCGGCGACGAGTTGTGGGGAGTATTCTCCGGGCCATGTACCACCGAATCCTCCTGGCCTACGACGGGTCCGAAACCGGGCAAAAGGCGCTGCTCGAGTCGCGGGAAATGGCGGAGTGGGGCCAATCTGAAATCCACCTGGTGGCGGTGATGCCGCCCCCCTCGGCATTCATCGGCGGCGAGGGCGGGGTCTACGACCTGGGGCTCGAGGAGGAGGAGCGCCGCGAGTACCAGTCGATCCTCGACGACGGCGTGCGGCGGCTGTCAGACGCGGGGC